>JANOIV010000188.1:0-10995 GCA_031407875.1 Desulfobulbaceae bacterium
GGCTTTTCTCTTTCGCGGCGAAGAGGTGGAAAAGAAGGTGGCGGTCCTCTCCGGCGGCGAAAAGAGTCGGCTGGCCCTGGCCAAGATGATTGCCACCCCGGCCAACCTCATGCTCCTCGACGAACCGACCAACCATCTCGATATGAGCTCCCAGGAGGTCCTGCAGGAGGCCATGGCCCAGTATGACGGCACGATTGTGGTGGTCTCCCATAACCGCTACTTTGTCGACAGTTTTGTCAACAAGGTCATGGAGGTCAAGGCCGGTAGGATCACCCTTTACGAGGGCGATATCACTGAATATCTCTTAAAACAGGCGGAGCTGGCTGAAGAACGCCAGGCTGCCGGGGCCGCAACCGGCAGGGCGGGGGTGGCGAACAACACCCTGGGCGATTCCGCCCGTGATAACAAGAAAGAACGGAAGAAACAGGAGGCCGAGAGGCGGCAGGAGCGCAGCCGCCGGGCCGGACCCTGGCTGCAGAAGGTTAAAGAGGCGGAAGAGAAAATCGAAGTCCTCGAGGCTGAAAAGGATGAGCTGGAGGCGGTTATGGCCGATCCCGAACTCTACAAGGATGAAAAGGCCTGGACCAGGACGAGCAGGGAGTATGAAGACTGCAAGCGGCGATTGGCGCGCTGGTACGAGCACTGGGAGACGGCCCAGGGCAAGGTCGAGGCGATCGATGCCGAGTTGGCGGAGGAGTAGCGGCAGGCTGAACCGGCTGCCGGGTGCTACTGGCACGTTGTCGAAGCGGGCGGTTCGGGGTATCATGATACAAGGCAGCAGCTGAAGATTGACACCAACACTGAAAATTGACACGAACACACATGTGAGGGAACGCTATGCGAAGATGGAAATGTAAGGTCTGCGGGTATGTCCATGAGGGCGGTGATGAGGCCCCGGAAAAATGTCCGGTCTGCAATGCCGAGAGGATTCATTTTGTCGAGGTAGACGGCAATGGCGATAAGCTGACCGTTGCCGGCGAGAAGGTGACGGAGCCGCCGGTGCAGGAAATCAAACCACGGACGTTCCGGGATAAGCTCGTTGATCAGGTGCTGAAACATCATCTGCATCCGGTTTCGGTCCATTTTCCCAACGGTGTGCTGCCGGTTGCGGTGGTCTTCCTGGCGCTGGCCGTACTCCTTGGTCTTACAGCGTTCAAGGAAGCGGCTTTTTATAATATGATTGCTGTCCTCCTGGTCATGCCGCTGGTCATGGGCTCGGGCTACCTCGAGTGGCAGAGGCGCTATAAAGGGGCCAAGACGGTGCTGTTCATTACCAAGATCAGCTGTAGCCTGATTGTGCTGGTCTCGCTCCTGATCCTGGTCGTCTGGCGCATTGTTGATCCCACCGTAACCGATGTCGGTTCGGCCAATCGCCTGATCTATCTCTTTCTGAGTCTTATTATGCTGGGGGCGGCGGGAATTGCCGGATCTCTGGGTGGAAAACTCGTTTTCGGCGCCCGTGATAAACGGCGCCCGTGATAAATAATGCAAACGACAGTTGTTTGACATTTCTATCGCCAATCACCTAAAATACTTGTGAGCAGTTTAGGGAGGGAAGGGGAAAAGCTTCATTCAACTGATGCCGAGAGATACCAGATGTCTGCTATGATCAATTCCCCTAGGTTGCTCGGTCTACTGGCTGTCCTGATCCCCCTCTTTGTCGCGGGCGATTATTTCATTCGTTTCCAGGTGATCCTGCCGGGATTCGCTGAGCTTGAGCAACAGGAGGCGGTCAAGGACGTCGCTCGTTGTAAAAACGCCATTGAGCGCGAGATCCTGCATGTCGAGAAACTCACCAAGGATTGGGCGGTATGGGACGATCTCTATCAGTATGTGCTCGATGGCAATAAAGCCTTTGCCGTATCGAATTTCCAATGGGAAAGTCTCGGTGGTGCCGGCATCCACCTGCTGTACGTCGTAAATACCGAGGGAAAGATCCTCTACGGGGGGGTAGTCGATCCGTCGACAATGCAGATGATCAGCCTGCGGCAACTGCCCGCCGCATTTTTTCCTGCCGACCACTCTCTCCTGCGTTCTCGTGGAGATGCGATCAGCCTCTCCGGCATCCTCCTTACCGACCATGGCCCTCTGCTCCTTACCTCCCATAAGATTCTCAATAGCGTGGGCGAGGGGCCCAGTCATGGCACAATCCTTCTCGGACGTTTCCTCGGAACTGCAACCATTGAGGATCTCAGATTGCAGACCCGCGTCAATTTTACGGTCCGTGATCCCCTCTCCACCGCGTTTTCCGAGCAGGAAGAGCGTCAGGTGCAGGCCCTGGTTCAGGGCAAACAGATGAATGAAGTTGTCAGTGAAGAGAAGATATTGGGCCATAGTCTACTCACTGACCTGAAGGGCAAACCCGCTCTTCTGATTACGGCCGACCTGCCCCGGCATATCATGGAACGGGGCAGAGTTGCCGCTCGCTTTTCCTCAATTGTCCTGCTTTCTGCTGTCGGCTTGATCATTTTTGCCTCGGTTGTCATGGCCCTGGTGTCGATGCTCAAAGCCCAGCGGCGACAGGAGGAGATTGAGGCCCTGGTCGAGCAACGGACTGATGAGCTGCGTATGTCGGAAGAGCGTCTGCATGCCCTCGCCGATGCCTCGTTTGAGGCCATCTTTCTCACCGAAAAAGGCATCTGTCTTGAGCAGAATAGGGCAGCCGAGACCCTGTTCGGCTACAGCTTCGAAGAGGCCGTCGGTCGGCAGGCCAACATGTGGATTGCCCCTGACGAACGGGAACGTGTTATCCGCTTTACCCTTGAAAAGGAAGAAAGGCCTTACGAGGTAACGGCTCTGCGCAAAGACGGAAGCGCCTTCCCGGCCCAGATTCAGACACGGGAGGCCGAGTATCACGGGCGCAAGGTCTGGGTGAGTGCCGTCCGGGATCTCACCGAGCAGAAGCGGGTGGAGAGGGACCAGCAGATAATGGAAGACAAACTCCGCCGTTCCCAGAAGATGGAGGCCCTCGGCCTGATGGCCGGTGGGGTCGCCCATGATCTGAACAATATCCTCTCCGGTATCGTCAACTACCCTGAACTCATCCTCATGGGCCTGCCTGAGGATAGCCCTTTAAGCAAACCTATCAAGGCCATCCGGGAATCCGGCAGGAATGCGGCAGCGGTCGTGGATGATCTCCTGACCCTGGCCCGCGGTGTTTCAAGTGCCAGGGAAAACAACAATCTCAATACCATAATCACGGAATATCTGGAGTCCCCCGAGTTCTATACTCTTCAGGGTCTGCACGGTCATGTGGCCATCAGGGCCGAACTGGAGCCGAATCTGCTCAATATCAGTTGCTCGACGATCCATATCAAGAAAACGGTCATGAATCTTGTGACCAATGCAGCCGAGGCCATCCGGGAACGGGGTGAGATCGTCGTGTCCACCCGCAACCAGTATTGCGAGAGTCATTTGCCCGGCTACCCGGAGATGCGGCAGGGCGAGTATGTCGCCCTGTCGGTCGCGGATACCGGCATGGGCATTCCCAAAGAGAGCATTGATCGCATATTCGAGCCGTTCTATTCCAGAAAAGTGGTCGGGCGCAGCGGCACCGGGCTCGGCCTCGCCGTGGCCTGGAATACCGTGCATGATCACGGTGGCGGGATCATGGTGCAAAGCAGCAGTGGCGGGACGATTTTTGAGCTCTATTTCCCGTCTACCAGGGAAGATCTCAGTACCATTCCCGAATTTGTCGATATAGAGCAGTTCAAGGGGGATGGCGAGAAAATACTGGTGGTGGATGACGATGAGGGCCAGAGGACGATTGCCCTCCAGATCCTGAGTCTGCTCAATTATAGTGGGCATGCAGTCGACAGCGGTGAGGATGCCCTGCACTATCTGGGCGGGGAGACGGCCGACCTGGTGATTCTCGACATGGTTATGGCGCCGGGGATGAACGGCTGTGAGACCTACAGGCGGATTCTTGAGCTCCATCCCGGCCAGAAGGCAATCATCACCAGCGGCTTTTCCGAGAGCAGTGACGTACAGCAGACCCTGGCCCTCGGGGCCCGGAGGTTTGTGAAAAAACCCTATCTCGTCGGCATGATAGCGGCGGTCATCCATGATACCCTGCGGAACCGCTGAGGCCTGCTGAGTTGCCCCTGAATTACCTCGGAAAATCAGTTTTTCGGTGCCGGCGCTTGCCCTGGCTGTTCGTCGTTTTAATAAATTGCCCGCAAAAACAACTACTCGCTGCGTTGAGGAGTGAAACTTTAAATATGAATGGCGTCCTCTTGTCCCCGGAATGGCGATAACTTCGAACGCACGTAATGACAGCGAACTTCTGGCCGCGAACCGGAACTTCTATGAGCGACTCTGGCGTGATGCCCGGCTGGTTGCACCGGAGTGTTTCAACACCTGGCCAGTGGTCCGCCCGTTGGTGGCCATGGCCTGTCGCCGGCTGGAAGTGGCGCCCGGCTTGCGGCCACGGTTGCCCATTGCCGGTACGCATTTTGTCGACATCAGTCTGTATGCCTTGACAAAGCTGGCCGCCCGCGGGGGGAATCCCGCGCTTGCCCCCATCGGCCGATTGCCCTTTGCTGACCGTACATTCGATCTGTTGTGCGGCCTCGATATCATCGAACATGTGGATGATGATGAGAGGGCGATGGCGGAACTGGCCCGTGTCGCCACAAGGGGCGCGACACTGTTGCTGTCAACGCCGCTGCATCCCGAAATGTGGACGGCCTTTGACGATTTCGTCGGGCATCGACGTCGTTACGAACCGCAACAGCTTCAGGCACTGTTGCAAGGCCATGGCTTTACGATTGAGCGCAGTGCCGTCTTCGGTATGAAACCCCGTTCCTCGCTCCTCCTGGATCTCGGTTTATGGTTTCTGCAACATCGACGAGAGCGTGCCATGTGGTGGTACAACCGGGTTATACCGTATACGGTGCGTTGGCAGAAACCCCTCCAGCTGCATGATGGCCTGGTCAATACGGATGAGGTCGGCGCGATTCTGTTGGTCTGCAGGCATGATTCGCCGGATCGCACATAACCCATTTTGACATCCACACATGCTGGCCAATCAACCGGAGCGGATGCATGCTTGATATCAGAACCAGCCTTTACCATACCTTTCTCTCCAGCGTGATCGGGGCAGCGCTTCTGATGGCTGTCGGTATCGGTTATTTCCGGATCGAGTTCGAGCAGAGCAACTTTGCTGAGGATGCGCGTATTTTACGGGATTCGTACGTGGCGGACCAGAAGAGCTGGATCAAAAACGTTGTCGGTCAAATGGTTGCAGCGCCTCCAGTTTCAGCCAAATTGAGTGCCCGGACGACAAGCTCAACTGGCGGGATTCGATAAGTGAAGTTTCAATGTGGAGTGTCATGGTAGGTATAACCGCGGTGCTGACCTGCGGCGGGAGCCGTTCAAGCAAGCGCAGCTTGATTGTGCGGTTTCCGCTGTCCGGTCCAGTGCCTTGTTCTGGCGCAAGGCGCCGGGACAAGGCACTGGACGAAGTCAGCGCCGCGATTCTCGGCGACGCAGTCGCCGAGAACGAAAAGCTGTGCGGCGCGGCTGTCTTGCGTCCGCACCAGCGACGGGTTAGCGATTTTAAAGCCGTAGCATAAGGTACGGTGTAGTTCTGTTTTTTATTGTCGAGGGGAGTTCTTTCACATATTGGCAACCCATTTTTTCATAGAACCCCTTAGATTTTGGATCTGACAGAATCCCCAATTCGATTATACCTTCCTCTCCACAAAGCTTCCGCAAATGATGGAACATCTTTGAGCCTATGCCTTTTCCGATATGCAGAGGTTCAATGAACATATGCTCAAGCCAAAAACCTTTTCCGATTTTGATGCCTGAAATATCGATATCCTCAGAAAGCTCTACGATGGAATAGTAGCCTACAACAGCGCCGCCATTTTCGTAAACATAAACGTCGTTCTTTTCGATGTAGCCCGGGTTGATCGTCAGTTCATTATTCCAAATTTCGAAATATTCCTGAGGATAGTTCCAATATCCTTTTGATAAAAAAGATATTTTGGTTAAAATATTTGCTTCATTCTGTTTCGCTGGTCTTATCATGGATACTTCTTCGCTAACAAGTTATTATGCGGTTTCTGTATATCATGCCATTTGGTGTGATATAGAGAAGGATATAAGGTTTGCTGGTTCTCTCTGCCGTCAGGAAATACGGGGAGTGTCCCTGGTTTCAGCGGCACCCGGCGAGCACTTATCGCAGGAACAACTTCAAGATTTCTTTCTCGAACGAGTCAAAGGCGGGATCGCTGTCGCTGTCCGATCGTTTGTCGAGCAGCGCATCCGGCTTCTGGTACTTGATTTCGCCGCCCGAATACGTTCGCGTAAACAGATTGTAACTTGGCCGCCACAGCAAACTGATTTTCGCTGTTGAATTCGCCTCGGAAGTCCAATTCGCCACCGAAGTATTTTCTCCCGATGCATCGATCCACGAAGACTTCGTCTCATACTTGCCGGAAATCTTGGCATCCTGGTAAACCAGTCTACCATCATTGCTGATCACTTGGGCAATGCCGCCATGGTCAATTTGATGAGCCTCTAACCGAGTCCCCGTAAAGGTGTGGCTCTTCCCGTTCTTTAAGAGCGTGGCGATTGAAGAAGGCGGCGTGTCGGTCGCTGGATCCTGTGAGCGACGGAAATAGATCTTCTCGCCGCTATCCATTTGCCCCGCGATGGTATGGACGGCCTCCAGCCACTTGGCTTGCGTCCACTTATCTTCCAGCATCGGCACCAGAATGATCTTCGCGACCTTGTTTCGCACGTCATTCACATGGGTATTAATCTCTTGCGCACGTAAGGTAAGGGTGTGCAAGGCCTTTGGCCAGGTGTCATTCATTTCCTTCTCGTCGCGCCAGGAAAGCAAGATCGTTTCGACCTTGCTGACGTTGGGGATGTCAAGGAGCGGCCCCACGTTTTTGAACGGATTCTCGGGGTTAAAAAACGGCATGAAAGCAAATTCGAACTCGCGGCAGCCACTCTCCTTGACCGCTGCGACACAGTTGCTGATACTCGTGCCGGACAACTTGCTCAGACCGACGGCCTGAAAGCCCTTGCGCTCCGCCGCAAAAACATTTCCACAGAACAGCAGGCCAATAAGAGCATAGGTACAACATGCAACGATATTCATCGCCTTTCTCCTTCAAAAGAATCAATGGATGCCCGCAAGATAACTATGCGAGGCAGTTGGCCGGTGGCGTTTGGTTGCCCGCTTATGTTATCACTCTTGGTGCACGGGAGGATCTGGGATTTTCCTCTTGCCTTACTCCAACCTCATGCCAACATGCCGTCGTGTGATAAACTCCAAATATTCCCGATTCCCATTTGTTCTTCTCTTGATTGAACGGTAGATTGCGCCAATAATTTCGGAAACATTTTCATTGCCGAGTCCTTCAAAATTATCCTGGATTGCCTGGTCAACCAGCTCAAACCCTGCCTTTTCCAATTCATTCTGAAAATTGAAAGTGGGATCACCAAAGAAGTACTTGTCCAGAAGCAACTCTAAAAGCCTGGAAACCTGCCTGTCGGCAACGGATTGCCGATGAGCGAGAGCGAACTCACAGAGAGCAGACTCTATTACACGCGCTGCGTCTTGCATCTCAAGATTGCCTGCCATTTCCCGAAGGGGGATGTAGGGTGTCTTGCTGTAATTTCGAATCGATTTGTCATCCTTGAAGAACGAACAACCGGCACACTTCTCCACATTGCGAAAATCGCCACAACACAGGCTGCAGACAAAACTCTCCGTTGCCAGGCATTTTCTTTTTCCCTTTCGAGAATTACATAATGGGCACTTTGCCATACTCTCTCCGCTATTTTCTGAGATTGACCTGTTTTATATAATGCTCAGCATCAGCTGATATGCAAGGCACACCTCCTCTCTACAGTCTTCCATCTTCGAGGAAACTGAAGAATTCAGTCCTGTTGAAGATGATGTGGTCAAGTAATTCGACGCCAATGATTTCACCCGCCGCCTTGAGCTGGGCGGTGATGTTGATGTCGCTTGGCGATGGTTCAACACCACCGCTCGGATGATTGTGGGCGACAATGACAGCCGAGGCCCGGTCGGACAACGCATCCGCGAAGACCTCACGCGGATGCACGGGACTCCGGTCAATGAGGCCAATCGAAACAACCCGGATGTTCAGGATCTCGTTTGCCCCGTTAATGCTGGCGCAGAGAAAGTGCTCCTGCTTTCGGTCGGCATAGTGCCGGACGTGCGGCAGCAGATCCGCCGGGGTTGCGATCTTCGCGCCCTCCGGTTTGATGCGGCGGCGGGCGAACTCAATCGCCGCGAGTATCAGGGTGGCCTTCGCCTCACCCACGCCCGCGAACTGCCTCAGGTCGTCGGCCTGCACTTCCAGGCCCTTTTCGTCAATGAGCCGCGCCAACTTGCCGGCAAGGGTCATGACATCCATCCCCGGTGTACCTTTGCCGAGCAGAACCGCCAGCAGCTCCCGATCACTCAGGGCGGCCGCGCCTTTGCTGAGCAGCTTCTCGCGTGGTCGGTCAGCTTCGGGCATTTGCTGAATGGTCTTGCTCATGATCTCATGCCGTAAATGATAGATGGTGTTGGATGACGGTGAATGCCATGATGTCGAAGATGCCGCTGGGGTCGGTGTACTTGAGATCCGCCAGTTCCTCGTAGCGGCCTCGCTCATCGTAGGCGGTCTGAATCTTGCCGTTCACCTGGCCGCGATACGCGCCTTCGAGGTAGATGCGGTCGTCCAGGTGGGCGGTGACCGTGCCGCGAATGGCCGGGTCGGCGGATTTCTCCTCCGTGACCTGCTTGATGTAGAGTGCCTCCTCGTCCGTGATGGCGAACCTGGCTTGGATCTCCGCGATCATCCCGTGAACGGACACCTTCTGCGGGGGCGGGCCGGAGCCCTTCTTGCCCGTGCTCGCTTTGAGTTTGACCGTGCCGCCACCACTCTCAACGCCCTGATATTCAACGGCGGCCTTAATGACTTCCGTCTGGCGAATCTGCTGCATCAGTTCGGACACACTACCGGCCTTGATGAGTTGCGGGCCGACGTATTCGGCAAAGGTGGCGAGTTGCCTGATCTCCGGCCCAAATGTGAAGAAGCAGATGAGGAAGTGAAAGCACTTCACGAAGCGGGCGAGCAAGTAAACGAATGCCTTGCGTTCTTCCAGGTCGGTGAGTCTTGCCTGAAAGCGGGTGCGCAATGCGTTGACCGAGAACTGCATCTGGGCATCGGTGCCGGTCGCGAGCAGTTTTGCAAGATCAGCGGCATCCTTTTGCGTGAACACCCCCGCAGCCAGAATCTCGGCCTGCAATTTCGGGCAAAGCTCCTGGTTCGGCTCTTCCGGCTCGAAGGGCGTGCCTTTTCGGTATTTAACGAAGGCCTTGAGGATCGCCTTGGCGTTGTTGGTGAAGTCGACAACCACAACACGATCCTTACCCTCGTGGCAGCGGTTCAGGCGTGACAGAGTCTGTACGGCGTTGCGGTCCAAGACTGGTTTGTCGAGAAACATACCGGCCAAGAGAGGCTGGTCGAAACCGGTCTGGAACTTGTTGGCGACGATCATCAGGCGGTAGTCGTCGCCCTCGAAGCGCTGCTCGATCAACTCCCCGTCCTTCAAATCGTTGACCGCGTGTTCGGAGATCGCCGCGTTGGTCTGTGGATGGACAAAATCGGAAAAGGCATAAAGTGCCTTGTAGGCGGCGCCGCGCTCCTTGAGTTTTTCCTTGATGATCTGGAAATAGCGCAGTCCGGCGACGCGGGAGGTGGCCACGATCATTGCCTTGGCGCGGCCGCCAATGAGCGGCAGCACATCTTTTTCAAAGATGCGCAGCATCACCTCGGCCTTGTATTGAATGAGGCCATCATCCTGGAAGGCGACGTTCTGCAGGGCCTTGGCTAACACGCCTTTGGGGTAGAGCTTTTCCTCATTGAGCTTTTGCACTACCGGGCAATGCAGGTTGTAGAGGGTTTTGTAGGAAATGATGCTCGATGCCACATCGACGATGTAGCCCTCAGAGATGGCCTCGGCCTCGGAGTAGGTGTCGAACGGCTCGCCGAACAGGTTGACGGTGGCCGGTGCAGGCGTGGCGGTGAAGGCGACGATCATCTGATTGAGATCGTGTTCGCGGATGATCCTGGCGAGTTGTTCTTGCGGGTCAAGTTCAGGGGCATCGGCATCGGGTTCGTCCGCTGTGCGGAACGGCAGGCGGATGGCTGCGCCCATCCGGCCCTCCTGCGAGCGGTGGGCCTCATCGATCAGGAAGGCAACCCGCAGTTTCTGCAATTTGGGATTTTTCTCGATCTCCTCCAGCACCCAGGCGAATTTCTGCTGCGTGGTGACGATGATGGGCCTGCGCCCCTGCAGGAAACGCGGCAGGTCTTCAGCTCTGCGCGCCAGACCGACGACATCCCTCAGGTGCGTAAAGTTCTCGATCTCGTCCTTGATGTTGGTGTCGAGCGATTTGCGGTCGGTGAGGATGAACACCAGGTCCACGAGTTTGTCGCTTGTTCCGGGTTTGAACAGGCTGTGCAGGCGGTCCGCCAGCCAGCAGATGGTCAGCGTCTTGCCGCTGCCCGCCGAATGATTGATCAGATATTTGCGGCCGATGTCGCCTTTCCCGGCAAACTGTGCCGAGATATCGTCCGCCACCTTGTGCACCGTGCGGCTCTGGTGGTAGCGCGGGAACAGGGTGAAGGCCGGACGCTCCGGTTTGTCGTCCTCGGCGTCGCGTTGGGGCACGCGCACGAGGAAGAAGGAGAGCGCTTCGAGCAACTGGTCCCCCGCCAACACCTCGCGGTAGAGAAACTCCACCGGGTATTCAGTCGATGTTTGCGACGTGTTGGTCAGGCCGGTGTTGTGCCAGCGGAAGTTCTGTTCCCGGCTCGGGTCGGTGGCCGCCATCACGTCACTGGTGTCGGCGGCGAGATAGAGGAACGGGTGCAGAAAGATCTTGTGGTCGTGGTCTCGGTTGACAAACTGCGCCACTGCGTCATGCACGGTCTGGTTCTTCTCGTGCTTCAA
>JANOIV010000261.1:0-10999 GCA_031407875.1 Desulfobulbaceae bacterium
GAGAAGGTTGGGACCTTTGATCTGGGTGGCGTTGTGCTGCAATTTGGGCCCGGGGATCATCAGGGCATGGAGACGATCTATCTGACGGAGATCAGTCCGACCCTGAAGAAGGTGCAGGAGTGAAAACCAAAGCAGACAAAAGTCTTGCCCTGACGAATACGCCCGGATGGTGAGGTACATGATCAAGTCGCAAAGAATTTCGCTCTCTTCCGCCCCGTTCTATGCCTCTCTGGTCGTGATCCTCTCTCTGGGGTTGTTTACCGGCACTTTCTGGGCCTTCAACGAGTATGAAGCCTATAAAGAGAGCATCTCCAATATCCGGGATAACTACCAGAAGCAATATCGGGCAAGGTTGACAGAGGAAATGAAGAATGTGAATGATTTCATTGAATTCAAGCGTTCGCAGACGGATATGCTGATTGAAAATGAGATTCGCCAGAAGGTCCAGACTGCCTATACCATTGCCTCCCATATATACAGTCAGTACAAAGACGAAAAAAGCACTGCAGAACTGCGGTCGATGGTGGTCGAGATTCTCCGGCCGATCCGCTGGAATAACGATCGCGGCTACTACTTTGCCGGCAGGGTCGAGCAGAGGGTCATCGATCTCTTCGCCGATGATCCCTTTTTCGAAGGAAAGACCCGCCAGGCAATTGCCCAGGAAACCGATCTCGATGTTGTCGGTGATATTATAAAGATAATCAAGGAGAAGGGCGCGGGCATATACCGCTACAACTGGTCAAAACCGGAGTATGTCGAGAGCAGCTATCAGAAAATTTCTTTTGTCAAATATTTCAAACCGTTCGATTGGTTTATCGGGGCCGGTGTCTATATCGACGATATGGAAAGAATCATCCAGGAGGATGTTCTCGCCCAGGTTCAAAAGATGCGTTTTGCCCTTGATGGCGAGGTTTTTGGCTTTCGTTTTGATGGGACAATTATCTGTAACCGGGACGAACGCCTAATCGGCAGATCGGTAAAAGATCTTGTCGGCAAAGACGGCATGCCCGTTGGCCAATTGATGTGGGATGCTGGATTAGAAAATAATCATGAGGGCTATATCAGCTACTCGTTGAAAAAAACCTCTCCCGAAAAGGTATACCAGAAACTGAGTTATGTGCAGTCGTTCAATGACTGGGGTTGGGTCTTTGTGACCAGTATGAATATGGATGAGATGGAAAAGGCCATCGCCGACGAGACCAGGACCTATATCCGCATAGCCTTTAAAAATGCCTTCCTGTTTGTCCTGCTTTTTCTGGTGGCGGTCTCACTCCTCTTACTCAGCGCCTATTTTTACTCGCTCAAGATCAAGCATGGTATCAGTCTCTTTACCAACTTTTTCAGAAATGCGGCGGATGCCAAGGTGAAAATCGAGAATGCCGATCTGGCCTTTGCCGAGTTCGAGGATCTGGGTAACCTGGCCAACCGCATGATTGATGACAGGATCCATAAGGAGCATCTTCTGCACCGGGATGAACTCCGTTTGGACACCCTTCTGCGCCTGGGGATGATGGAAAAATATTCGCTGCAGGAAAAATACGATTTCATCCTGCAGCGGATCGTACAGATCACCAGGAGTGAAGAAGGCTATCTTGCGCTGGTCAATACTGCCCAGACCCATATCTCACTCTGTTCCTTTTTTTGCAAGAACCAGGAAAAATCTGTGACGGAATCAACGGCCGAGAGCGATTCGCGGAGAATTGAAGATGGAGGCCTGCCGGGCATCGCGGTGCTGCAGAAGAAGGCCGTTATTTGCAACAGTTTTCGGGACAATCAGACACGGAAGGTCTATCCTTACAGCACTGAGGTTGGCAGATATCTGGATGTGCCGATCTATAACGGTGGCAAGATTGTGGTGGTCGCCGGTGTCTGCAATAACAGTACGGAGTACGACAATTCCGACGTCCGCCAGATGACCATGCTCCTGGAAGGAATGTGGCTGCATGTCCTGAAAACCTGCTCCGAGATTGAAATGGCGCGTCTGGAGCGACAGATCATTGCGGTGAGCCTTGAGGAGAGAAGCAAGATCGGCAGGGATCTCCATGATGGCCTGGGGTCGCATCTCAGTGGCGTGGAGATGCTGAGCAAGGTCCTGCAACAGAAGCTGGAGGCGGATGCACCGGACAAGGCCCTGCAACTTGGCCGTATCCGCAACCTGATCAGAGAGGCTATTGAAAAGACCCGGAGGCTGGCCCATGGTCTGTACCCGGTGCATATCATTGAGCAGGGACTGGAGGCCTCCATCGAGGAGCTCATTGTCGAGGTGGAAAGCCTCTATTATGTGGAATGCAGCTTTTCCTACGGCAGTTCGGGGGAGGCGCTTGATAACAATGCGGCAACCCATATCTACTATATCATCAGGGAGGCGGTATTCAATGCCGCCCGGCACGGCATGGCCAAGCACATAGCTATCACGATTGCAAAGAATCATAACCATCTGTCCGTCACCATTCAGGATGACGGACAGGGGATTGCCGATGCCTCTCACCAAAAGGGCATGGGCCTGCACACCATGAAATATCGGGCTAAGGCCATCGGGGCCTCTTTATTTATTCAACCGGGAGAACAGGGAGGGACTGTTGTTTCTCTCTCAGGCGAGGTACAGGAATAATGCCAAGAATACTGATCGTTGATGATCATCCCATTTTCAGGATGGGAATGGAAGAACTGCTTAATCAGGAAGAAGATTTCTCCGTATGCGCGGTGGCCGAAGATATCAGTTCTGCCAGAAAGGCGCTGAAGAATATGCATCCCGACATGGCCATAGTTGATATCTCCCTTGCCCAGGATAACGGGCTTGATCTGGTCAAAGAGATCGCCGGCGGCAAAGCGCCCATCCCCGTTCTGGTGCTCTCCATGCATGATGAATCCGTCTGGGCTGAACGGGCGATCCGCTCGGGCGCCAAGGGCTATGTCATGAAAAAAGAGGCATCAGAAACCATCATTCTTGCCATCCGCAACATTTTAAGCGGCAAGATTCATGTCAGCGCCAGCATGATGTCCCATCTGCTTGATAAATTCCAGGTCAATCCTGACTGTCAGGGCGCCCCGACAGCGGACATCCTGACAGACCGGGAGCTGGAGGTGTTCAGGTTGATCGGTCAAGGGCTGTCAACCCGGGAGATTTCCACCCGGATGAATCTGAGCATCAAGACTATCGGGACCTACCGGGACCGTATCAAGCAGAAACTCTGTCTGAAAAGCGCGGTGGAATTAACTCGGAGGGCTGTGCTGTGGACGGAAAAAGAGTGTTTTGGCGACAATTCCTCAGAGGACGTAGGGAAATTCCCCACGGATTTTTAGTTTTTTTCCTTACAGAAAAAACGGCATTCGGCCGATTTCTTTCTCACTAACCTTCCCTTAGAGTGCACATCGTACAACAGGAAGCCGTCCTCACCCGTCTGCCAGAGGGCGGCTTCCTTTTTTTGCTCTTCATCAGAGGCTCCAGCCCATTTCTCAGTAAGCATTTTACCTAGCCTATTTTACCGGCGGTAGTGCAGAATCTTCTTTTGCGCACTCTCAAGCAAGCAGGCGTAAAGGAAATCCACATATTGCGTACCGTTATCCGGATTTTCGCCCCAATTTTGAACAATTTAAGTCTGATTGTGTTGCGTTGCGTCTTTGCCAAGATGCCCAGAGCCTTGCCGACAACCCGGCGATGCCAACGAATTCTGTATCCCTCAAATGGTGATTCCCTTGCTATCTTGACATAGTCATATGAATATATACTTATAGATAGGTGCAATTTACGATCAGAGCTTTTGCCCGGGCCAAACTGATGGATAGGGGAAAATCAAAATTAAAGGGGAGGTTTCGTCATGAAAGAAAGACTGTGTCAAATGAATACAGAATATGCTGGTCGACCAACCACCACGATAACCTTGGAAATACCTGTCGAGCTGCTTGAACATGTGAACAAGACCGCAGCCTTAGAGGTAGCGGATACCGGGGCGATTATCAACTGTTTTGTTCAGCAGGGCCTTTTGAACAGCCGGGCGGCTACCAAACGATTGCAGTTTGCCGAGCACGCAAAGGATGTCCTGGAAAAACAGGGGATTCACCAGAGTGCCATCGACGAGATATTCAGTAAATTACTTTTTTGAACAGTTCGGTGAGTGGAAGCCGTTAAGGCAAACAAAATAGGCTCGTTAATGCCGGTTGATGGGTGCCCGGCCGGGAACACCCACGAACGGCAGGATGAGAAGGCGCGGCAGGGAAAGCTTGCGCTGATCGCGAAATTGGGCCAGGCCAATCACCATGTCCGTGTGTCCATTGTCCGGCTGGTCTTTGTAGGTGCCGAATAGCCGGTCCCACCAGGGCAGGTTGAACCCGAAATTGCTATTGGTCTCCTGAATGATCACCGAGTGATGGACCCGGTGCATGTCCGGGGTAACCACCAGCAACCGGAGCGCCTGGTCGACCTTCTTAGGGATGTGGATGTTGCTGTGGTTGAATATGGAAGTGGCGTTCAACGCCACCTCGAAAATGAGAACTGCTACTGGCGGTGTACCGAGCGCGGCCACGGCCGCCAACTTGATGGTCATGGATACGACAATCTCGACAGGATGGAACCGCAGGCCGGTAGTCACATCGAAATCCAGATCCGTGTGATGCACCATATGTAGCCGCCAGAGCGCCGGAAGGGCATGATGCAGCACATGCTGCGTGTAAACTGTCAAATCCAGAAGCACAACGCCAATAACGACTTCCAACCAACGGGGCATGGCCCATTGGTTGAGTAATCCCCAGTTTTGTTCGGAGGCGAGCAGCGCCAGGCCGATGGGTAAAAGAGGGAAAACCAAGGCCACGGTCAACGGGTTTAAAGCGACGATGGTGAGATTGGTGCGCCAGCGTTGGATTTTGGATACTGACAATCTCCTTCGGGGGGCGAGGACCTCGGTGGTGGCCAGTATGGCGAAAACGCCGAGGAAAGCGCTCGCCCGAATAAGCATTTCAGTTCCCAGCCAGTTCATTTTCAACCTACCTCAAACCTTTTTCATTCGAAACGGTTTCGATCCCCTGTGACACCTTCGCCATTTTCAGCAGCTTGGGGATGAAAAACGAAAAAACGAAAAGGGCGAGTGATAAAAAGACCTTCCAGCTCAACAAATCCTCCCATCGGCCGCCTGCCCAGATATCCCTTAGCGTTCCCACAAAGAAGGTGAAGATAAAAGTACCGACCAAAATACCCAGTGCTGTCCCCGAAAGGTAATCCCAAAAACGAACCTTGGTCAGGCCCATGCCGAAATTCATGGCGGTGAAGGGGAAATACATCAATCGCAGGTAAAGGACAGTGGCAAAGCCGTTGCGCTCAATGGCATCGTCAAAACGTTTGAGCTTATTACCGATAAGGGATGCGGCGAAGTCCCGCCCCAAATATCGGCCTATCAGAAAAGCAAGGCCGGCACCGATCATCGCCCCAATCCAGACATAGAGGAACCCCCAATAAGGACCAAAAATAGCGGCACCCATGGCCGTAAGCAGCGTGCCGGGAAGAAAAAGGCAGACACCGGCGACATAGATGATCACAAACATCAAGGGAGCCCAGAAGCCGACAGACTCGAGAAACAGGCCGAGTTGCTGAGCCGTGAGGTACTGTTTGGCAGGAGAAAAACGGACCAGGTAAATCGCCGCTGCGATGAACATGACCAGCAGAGCCATCTTTATCAGCGAACGGCCTTTCTTGTTATTGTCATGCATGGCGATTTCCTGTTTGCTCATTCCCATGATGAGCGCAAGCGATTTGTCATGGTGTGGTTTTTACCGAATCGCCAAACGACGGCGGATCGCCGACTCAAGTGCTTCCTCGCTCAGCGGTCCTCCCTGGATGAGAAGCTCATCGTCTAGCATCACCGCCGGAGCTATGGGCAGACCGGTTGCCTGGTATTCCGCTGTCCGGTAGGCATCTCTGGTTTTGGAGATGGTTTCAATTTGCAGATTGTATTTCTCTCCCAGCCTAGGAACCATGTTGTAGTGGCTGTTTCAGGTTTTCCCTTTCGGGTCGTTCTGAAAAATGCGTAATTTGATCATTTTTTCTCCGATAGGCCGAGTTAAGATTTCTTGAACAGACGGTCCAGCATTCCTTTCTTCACAGGCTCGGGCAGGCCAAGTTGGCGGCAGATACACACCTCAAGCTCGTGCTCGGACACATCGGTTCCTTCCACGAGAATATCGTCTCCGACCATAACCGCCGGAGCCACGGGCAGATCAAGCTTGAAGTATTCGTCGGTCTCGTATGCGGATTTCGGTTTTGCGGTGATCTCGATTTCGACTGGGTATTTTTCGCCCAACCTGGGCATAATCTGTTTGAAATGTTTTCACGGTTTACCGTTCGGCTCGTTCAGAAAAAAGCGGACTTTGAGCATGATCTTCTCCTTTTTTGGGTGCATTGAAAATTGCGGGAACCTTCAACCTGATTTCTCCATTTGCTTCTTATTTCTTCGACGTATCGATGTCTCGCATGCGAAGAAGAAACTTATCGGCCGGCAGAAAATCTACGAGACGGAGATCTGTGCGTTCCTTGCCAGCAGCATCGAGAAAAACAACGGTCGGCACCCCTTTTACGCCATATCTTCGCAGCAGTTCTTCATCGTAAGGATTGCCGCCTTTGGTCACATCGACTTTGACCATGGTAAAGTCCTTTTCCGCCAATCGGACCACGTCTGGTTGGTGAAAAGTTACCTCTTCGTGTTCCCGGCACGGCGTGCACCAGGTGGCGTAGAAATCGATGATGACCGGTTTGTTCAGTCTCTGCGCTTCCTTCAGGGTTTCCTCCGTATACGGCTTCCAGGTAACGCCGGGGCCTCGCATTGCCATCGTGGCAACAAGAAAAGTGGCCAAAACCAGACCTGCAATACCAGCGCCACTCTTGAGCAGGGGAAAAGCCCGGAAATTGGCCTGACTTTTATCAATCCAGCCAAGGTGCAGACCAGCAGTCAGAGCGACTTGGGCAATCAGGATAGTCCCTCCGTGTCCCGGCAGAATTGGCCGGATGAAATGAGCGGCCATTCCCACCAGCACCCATCCCATCAGCTTTCTCACCCAGATCATCCAGCCGCCCGAACGAGGAAGCTTGTCCAATTGTCCCGAAAACATTGCCAGGAAAAAGAGCGGTAGGCCCAGGCCCAGACTCAAGGTAAAAAAGACTACAAAGCCAATCCATGGACTTCCCATACCCGCAACCCAGGTGAGTAATCCGAGAACGAAGGGGCCGATGCAAGGGGCTGCAACCACTCCAAGAGTTATTCCCATAAAAAGGCTGCCAAAATAACCGGTATAAGATTTCGCTGCAGCTTGCGTGAGGCCGCTCGGAAGACGCATCTCCCATAGGCCAAAAAGGCTCGTGGCAAAAAAGACGAGAACACCGGCCACGACAATAAGGACGATCGGATTCTGGAGCATCGCCCCCATGAGACCGCCTGTCAGAGAGGCAACGACTCCGAGTAATGAATTGGTGAGAGCCAGGCCCAGCATGTAGCACAGGCCGTGTACCACAAGCCTGCCACGCCCTTCACCACCTTTCGTGGCTTGACCGCCAAAATAGGAAACGGTGATGGGGATCATTGGATACACGCAGGGGGTAAGGTTTAAGGCCATGCCTCCTGCAAAAATACCCAACAAAGTCCAGATCATTGCCCAGCCATAGAGAGGTCCAGGTGCTTGAGACTCCTCGGTAGTTTGAGCAAGTCCGGCCGGAGCACTGGCAACAGGCAGACCTCTTCCTTGCCATTCAGGGAAACCGTATGGATCGCGATAGACGTTTTTGTAACCAAGTTTTACGGCCACCCGGGCCGCCGAGTCACTGCGGACTCATGTGAGGCCTGCTCAGTAGAAGACCAGGGTGCGATTCTTATCCGGCCCAAGGAAGGTCTCGAGTGCCGACGCCTTGCGCCATCTTGACCAGGCGGTCGGCTCCATCGGGAAATTTACAGCTTCTTTGAGATGCCCTGTCCTGTACTCCCACTCCTGGCGGGTATCTATCAGAAAAAGGCTGCTGATATCCTTTTGGTAGCGCTTTGCAAGCTCATCAGTCGTAATGATCTGGTAGCCTCCGTTTTTCCCTTCAGCAAGAACATCGTCCCAGGTCACCTGTTTGGGGGTAACCGCCCGATTGGTAAACCAGAGGGCGCCAACTGTAAGCAGCACCGCCACGAGGGCTATAAACGTCGTTTTTTTGTTTTGCATGACAGGACCTTTTTGCGTGCGTGTATGCTGCGAAATTTTCAGAGTTTTCCTTCACGTTTGAGCTTTGAAAGAAGAAATGTTGCGCCTCGCAAAGAAAGGCCAATTTTTTTGGCAAGCTTCTCTGCATTGAAAGGACCCTGCTCTCTGGCCAGTGAAACAATCTCTTCTTCTAATTCTTCAAACCAGTCTTCGAATAACACGAGAAGATCCGGGTCGGTTATGGCCATCAGTTGCTTGGATTGCGCTACCTTATCCACCAGTGTCTGGCACATCTGTGTTGGGTCGACACCTTCGCCCATGCACTCGGCCAGTCAGAGATGGACCAGGCTGGAAACCTTGTCGCTTTCAGACTGGTCGATCAGATTCATAAGAAAACGCTCGCGTGCATCCTTGTCCAGATCTGCCAAAAGCCTTTCCAGGACCTTGGTGATGCGTGCCAAGGCTTCTTCCGGAGCCAAGTGGGAAATGCTATCAAATAATTCGTCCATACGGATGATTTGCCTCCGATTCTCTAAAAAGTGGTTCTCTCTGATAAGAGATCTGTTGCGACTTGGCTTAAGGTCCGTATTACATCCAGGATTCTCGCATCCGCCAATTCATAGTAAATAAATGGTCCATCGCGCTCTACCTTGACCATGAGCGATCTCTTCAATTCTTTCAGATGATGCGACACCAGCGGCTGTGACAAATCCAGTTTCTCAACGATGGCGGATACCGATTTTTTGCCGTCGCTGATGAGCAGCAGTATCCTCAGGCGATTGCCGTCCGACAGGCTTTTAGCCAGAAAGGCGGCACGTTGAAGGTGATCGTTATTCAACTGATATTGAATCAGGGTGTCATTGTCCCGCCCTGCCGAAGTTTGCGAAATCAGGTCCGGATCGTCGGGCAATGGTTGCTTTTCTGTTGTACTCATCATTCGATGTTTTTTGCAGAATTCTAACTTTTGACGTTGATTGATTCAGGGTTGACAGCACGATATCCCTGACCACCTTTACGGGTTTCGATAAAGTGTGCCGCTGCCAGGGCCGCAGTGCAGCCATCAGCGGCGGCGAGGACGACTTTGCCCCCTGAAAAAAATTTCCGCGAAGGTTTCTTCGCGATGGGGACTCTCCCGATTATCTGGGACCAGGGGGGCGCACAAAACACGACACTTTGATTTTAATTAAATCAATTTATAAATGAATATTTATATACTGGTTGATTGGTTGTCAATAGAATGTTCTGAAGAAACGGAATCCTTCACCCGCTTACGGCATCGGTCCGTGCAAAATCCGACAAAAAACGGCTACAAATCCCGGCAAAATGTTGATATCCCGCACAGCAGGTAGAGATATTGATTTTCAAGAGAGGGCGATTGTGGTAGTTGTCCTGCCAGGGACAGTCTTGAACTGCAAAAGAAAGAGGCGGATTCCTGACCGGAAGATCCGCCTTCCCATGTTTAGGAGTCGTTACGAAATAGCCAATGCCTTTCTTGCCATTTCGTTACGGCTCCTAATGTCGGTAACGGTATTTCATTGTCACGGGTATTTTTGCACGACGGCTAAGGAGAATTATGCCTTCAATAGTAACATTTATCGGCTGGCATGACAGTGGCAAGACCACCCTCGCCAGTCAGGTAGTGAGCGAGCTGAAAGGCCTGGGGTATCGGGTGGCCGTTATTAAATCGAGTAACGAATCGGGGGTGGTTTTCGATACCCCCGGCACTGATACGGCAAAACACAAGATGGCCGGGGCTGACAGTGTGATGTTTCTGGGACCGGATCAGATGGTGTTGCAGGCTCAGAACCGTGACCTTTCGCTGATCACTCTCGCCCACCGCTATTTCCCGGATGTCGATATTGTCATCGGCGAGGGTTTCAAGACCGCACGTCAGGTTGCCAAAATCGAGGTCCTGCGCAACCAGGATCAGATGCTGCGTAACCAGGTACACGGGGTCATTGCCGTGGCAACGGATCTTGCAGGTGTTGTCGGTGATTATATATTTCGCCTGCATGAGAGCCAGGAAATAGCCCTGTTTATCGAAAAGAGATTCCTGCTTGACAAATCGGCAGGGCATGAGAGGGCGGCCCTTTTAGTGAACGGTAAGAAGATCCCTTTAAAGAATTTTGTACAGGAGATTCTGGCCGGTGTCGTTGAGGGCTTTGTCGGCTCATTGAAATGTACCGATCAGATTGAGGAAATTGAACTCCGTATTCGAGTGCCGAAAGACTGAGGGGTACCTTGCCGTTTTTGGCAACCCTTTTTAGAGACGCAATCTTTTAAAACCGAACCTCAAAATAGGGTTTCAGTATCTCCGGGAGGGTAACCGAACCGTCTTCCTGCTGATAGTTTTCGAGAATGGCGAGCAAGGTTCGGCCGACCGCCAGGCCTGAGCCGTTCAGGGTGTGTACCAGCCTGCTTTTCTTCTGTCCCTCGGGGCGATAGCGGATGGAGCCGCGCCGTGCCTGAAAATCAAGGAAATTCGAGCACGAAGAGATCTCACGATAGGTGTTCTGGCCGGGCAGCCAGACCTCGATATCGTAGGTTTTGGTTGAAGAAAATCCCAGATCTCCGCTGCAGAGGGTGACCACCCGGTAAGGCAGACCCAGGAGCTGCAGGACTTCTTCCGCATCCGTCAGCAGTTTTTCCAGTTCCGCCATTGAAGTTTCCGGCGTGCTGAATTTGACCAACTCAACCTTGTCGAACTGGTGCTGTCGGATGAGCCCTCGGGTGTCCCGGCCGTAGGAGCCGGCTTCAGATCGGAAACAGGGGGTGTAGGCGGCATAACGGAGAGGCAGGTCACGTTCATCGAGGGTTTCTTCCCGGTGGATATTGG
>JANOIV010000001.1:0-7525 GCA_031407875.1 Desulfobulbaceae bacterium
CAAGCGCGATTATCACCAGCAAAGGCGGGGTGGCGGAGAAGACCTGCGGTAGTGCCGACATGCTGCGTATGGTCGCGGACGCCGGCGGTGCGGACGCCTTCACGTCGGTGATCGTCCACGACTGGACAAGCGGTAAAGAGATTGCGGCTTCGGATGCCACCTATGTCGTCGGCAGCAACCTGGTGCCGGACATGATCCCCAACTTCATCGCCTTTGCCGATCAGAGTGGGGCCAAAGCCTTCATGGCCGAGCATGGTGGTGCGGCCCTTACCTTTGACCAGGCCCTGCAGACGACTTCGCCCATGGGCATGACCATGCCCAACCGAGTGCTCTCGGCGGTTCTCCCGCCCAAGGGTGTCATGAATATTGGCGCTGGCTATATGACCATGAAAATGGACAACCTGAAGATGGGGACCGATGATGTGTCTGTCGCTCAGTTCAATGCGGCTACCGGCAAGATGATGGCCCCTAAGAAGATGGAGTCCTCCGGGCCCATGGTGATGGCCAATTACGCTATCAGCGACCAGCTGTCCCTCACGGCCAAGATCGCGGATTTAGACAAGACCATGACCACGGATGTGAGGATGCCATCCGGTATACATACCGACAGGGAGATGGAGAATAGCGGCATCACCGACCTCGACCTCAAGCTGCGCTATAACCTGTGGCGAGACGACTATTACAGCAAGTTTGTCACCGTGATGGCTAACGTCACCCTGCCGACCGGCGATTTCGATACCGACTTTGCCAATGCCACAACCAATATGCCGGGCCTGCAGATGGGTACGGGCAGCGTCAACCTTGGCGGCGGGCTGCTGGGCTCGATCCGTTCCGGGGATTTCTGGGTCCATGGCGAGCTGAGCCACCTGGTTAATCGGGAAAACGACGACAACTACAACTTCGGCGATGTCACCAAGCTTGGGGCGGCCTTGCACTACACCCCAAACTACGCCGTGATGCTTGGCCTGGAACTTGATGCCACCGATACCGGCAAGAATGAGTTCAACGGGGTAACCATGGAAAACAGCGGCGGTCAGGCCGTCAATTTGACCGCTGTCGGCAGCTGGCGCTTCCTCTCCGCCATGGGCGGAAATTTCACCGTGAGCGGCAGTTACGGGCGCCCCCTCTATCAGGACGTCAACTGGTACGGGCTGGAAACCGACTACGCAGCCACGGCGATGCTTATTTTTGCGCACCAGTTCAAATATTGATGATCTCGGCGCCTTGCCGTGGTGGCTGTGGCGGCCTGAGCTGCCACTGCTCCTGTTTACAGTGCTGACCTGGTTTCCACAATTTTGAAAACAAGGTTTTTTTGTATATACTTTAGTATAATCGGTCGTTGGTCTATAGAGGCAGGTTAGTACAAGTGGGCACTTTTCGATACTGCATTTTTTGAACTTAATTCGAATCTGGAAAATTTGGCTTTTGATGAAAATCGTTTCAGATATTTTTCCCCAATGCATCAAGGAGGCGCAATGAACGTTTTTCGGATCGCGATCGCAATGATTTTTCTGACTGTGGCGCCGGTACTGGCGAATGAGGCAAAGCCGATCAAGCCGGCAGAGACGGACAAGTGCTCGGTTTGCGGCATGTTTGTGGCGAAGTACCCCGATTTTCTGGCGCAGATGATCTTCAAAGATGGCACATATGCACTTTTCGACGGCGCCAAGGATATGTTCAAGTACTATGCCCATCTGAAGAAATATAACCCTTCCAAGGATCTCTCGGACATTGCCAACATCTATGTCACCGATTATTATAGCATGAATCCTACCGATGGCCGCAGCGCCTTTTATGTGGTGGAAAGCAACGTCTTTGGCCCCATGGGCAAGGAGCTCATTCCCTTTGAAAAGGAAACGGACGCCAAGGAATTCATGAAAGACCATATGGGGAAAAAACTGCTGCGCTTTGAAGAGGTCAACCCTGAGTTAATCAAAGGCTTAGATTGATGGCTTTGTAAATAGTCAGCCTTCTATTTTGCCCTTGATCTCGCCAACGCTGCGGCGCATGGAGTGTACGCATACGCATTGCGCCGCGAGATTCGCGCACTGGAAACCCACTTACTCCACAGATTACCAAAATTCATCTTTGCTCAAGAGCGTATGGATGGATACCGAGTATGTCAGCTCTGAGTGGCCGGCGAACTGGTTCGATCCCGATTCAGATTCCGAAGTTAAACCAAGGCAATGGGGAACTTTTTACCGATGCTCCAGCGAAAATCGGATTTTTTTTTCGCCTACCTCATTTTGGGAGTTCTGATGGTTGGACTGATGTTCATCGATGTCGCCATACGGCAGCACCTTGACACGCCGGAGCTGCAACAGCGGCGTGAGGTGGTCAGGGCGTTGACGCTGACCGATCTGGCTCTTTTCACCGAGGCGCGTTATACCCGCCATCCCAGCATGGCGGACCGCAACACCCCTTTTCAGGACCACCCGCTCTCGCTCGAGCATTTCCCGTCGGGCTCCATCGTGGCGCTACCACCCCATCTCAAATCCTCGGCAGCGCGATAAGACTATGGGAGCCATCGAAAAACAACGCAATATACTGGACTTCACCCTCTCCTCTCTGGGGCGGCGCAAGGGCAAGATCATATCCCTGGGGACGGTATACACTTTTGTGATCTTCCTGCTGGCCTCGGTGATGTTTTTCACCCAGGCGATCAAGAAAGAAGCTTCCCTGCTTCTGCAGGAGGCGCCCGAAATGACGGTCCAGCGACTGGAGGCGGGGAGGCAGGGTTCCATTCCCAAACACTATGCCGACTCCATCGGGCAGATTAAGGGGGTGCAGTCGGTTAAACCGCGCCTCTGGGGCTACTACTTCGACCCCCTGAGCGAGGCCAATTTCACCCTGATGGTCAATGAAGACTTAAAGGAGAGGGACGGCGAAATCATCATCGGCAGCGGGGTTTCGGCGCGCAGTACTACCGGCGCAAAAGACCAGGCGACTCGAATCGACGACACCATTCCCTTCAAAACCTACAACGGTTCGGTCCTGTTGCTGAAGGTTAAAGGGATCCTCGCTTTCGCGTCGGAACTCGAGACCGCCGATCTGATCCTGGTTTCGGAAAAAGATTACAGAACCATCTTCGCCGTTGCCGCGGATCATGCCACCGACTTGGTGCTGCAAGTCCGCAATGCCAAAGAACGGGCAACCATCGCCGCCAAGATTGTCCAAATCCATCCAGACACCCGGCCGATAACGCGAGAGGAGATCTTGCGAACCTACGAGGCGATTTTCGACTGGCGCGGCGGGCTGATCATCGTGACCATGGCCGGCGCCCTGTTCGCTTTCGTCATCCTGGCCTGGGACAAGGCAACGGGGTTGAGCGCCGAGGAAAAAAGGGAGATCGGTGTGCTCAAAGCGATAGGCTGGGAGACGGCCGATATCCTGCTGATGAAATTCTGGGAGGGGGTGTCAGTCTCCTTTTCGGCCTTCGCTCTCGGCATTTTTTCGGCCTACCTGCATGTTTTCGTGGGTTCCGCCCTCCTCTTCGAACCGGTGCTCAAAGGCTGGTCGGTGCTCTATCCCGACTTCAGACTCACGCCTCATATCGACGCCTACCAGCTCGCGACCCTGTTCTTTTTGACGGTCATCCCCTACACCGTGGCCACCATCATCCCCTCCTGGCGTTCCGCGACGGTCGATCCCGATTCAGTCATGAGGACATAACCACCATGATCAATCTGCATGAGATTCGCAAGGTCTTCAACTCCGGAAAAACGAATGAATTTGTGGCCATTCACGAGGTAAATCTGGCCATCGATTCGCGGCAAGCCACCGTTTTAAAGGGTCCCAGCGGATCGGGCAAAACCACGCTCCTGAGCATACTGGGGTGCATGGCGCGGCCGACAGCGGGTCGCATCACACTCCAGGGGCAGGAAATCACCAGCCTGCCAGAGCGTTTTCTCACCGAGATACGGCGCGCGACCTTCGGTTTCATCTTTCAGCAGCTCAATCTCATCAAGGGGATCAGCGCCCTGGAAAATGTGATGCTGCCGGCTTATCCCAGTGGAGAAAAGCATTCCCGGATGCAAAAAAGAGCGATGGACCTGCTTGCCCTGTTCAACCTTGCCCACAAAGCCTCAGCCAGGATCGAGTGGCTCTCGGGAGGTGAGGCGCAACGGGTCGCCATTGCCCGGGCCTTGATCAACTCCCCCGCCGTAATTATTGCCGACGAGCCGACTGCCCATCTCGATACCAAGCTCTCGGTGGAATTCATGGAGATCATGCAGCAACTGAAAAGAGAGGGGAAAACCATCCTGATCGCCAGCCATGATCCCATCGTCCACGAGTCGCATGTCATCGACCGCATCGTCGATATGCGGGACGGTCGGCTGGTTTCGTCGGAGATACGGGCATGATTTTTCATCCCGGAATCATCGCGCTGCTCCTCGGTTCGCTACTGATTACAGCCATGCTCTGTTATTCGGCCTATGAAGGCGCGCGGATCATCGGCAACTGGAATATCCGCAGCGGCAGCGAAGAGCAACTGGAGATGGAGCGCAAAACCTATCTCATCTCCACTCTCATGGGCTACGCACTGGGGTTCCAACTCTTTTCGCTGTTTCTTTTCATCTACACGGCCGATTCGCTGAGTCCCCTTTTCGTTGGCGCCATGTGCGCAGCCGGCAGCCTGAGCGTCAACGGCTTCGGGTATCCCGCCACCATTTTGAAACTCGTCAACTGCCTCCTCGCCGGTTTATGGCTGGTCGTCAACTTCACTGACAACCAGGCCCATGACTACCCATTGATCAAAACCAAGTATGGCTTATTGCTCTGCATCTCTCCCCTGCTGGTAACTGAAACAGTCATCCAGGGGGGGTATCTGCTCAGTCTGGCCCCCGATTTGATCACCTCCTGCTGCGGCACGCTTTTCACCACCGACGCCAATAATGTCATATCCGACCTCATCGCCCTTCCCCGAGGTCAGGCGCAAACCCTGTTCGTGCTCAGCACCATGGCTACGATCCTGCTGGGGTTGTATTTCCTCCGGAAAGGAAAAGGGGCCTATTTTTTTTCCCTGGCGGCGCTGGCCATGCTCCTGGTTTCTCTGGCAGCGGTCATATCGTTCATCAGCATCTATTTCTATGAACTGCCAACGCACCACTGCCCGTTCTGCATTTTGCATTCGGAGTATGGCTACGTCGGATATCCGTTGTACTTCGCGCTGCTGGTGGGGGCCATCTGCGGGCTGGGGGTCGGTGCCGTCGCACCGTTTCGCAAAATCGAGAGCCTCCGCACGATTCTGCCTCGCGTTCAGCGCCAACTCGCCGCAACCTCGCTTCTGGCCTATTTGGTCTTCCTTCTCATTGCGGGCGGCGGGATTTGGTTTTCGAATTTGAGTATGGCGGCGTATTGATAAGGCGAAGAGCGGGAAGACCTTCCGAGCGAGAAGCAGAGATCGGAGGACAGGTTGCATCGGGGTTGAAATTGAGATCAGAAAAGGTTGTAATGGTCTTTAGCCCGCATTTCTCATGAAGTTTTTTGCCGAGCCTATTTTACCGGCTGCGACGCAGAATTTTCTTTTTCGCACGCACAATCAAGCAGGTGCACATGGAAAACAACCGTGTTTTCATGAGCAAGTAGTATTGCCACTTGTCGATATCCAGATATCCAGCAGATCATGTTGGCCGGTAGCGTTGGGACTTAACTTGTTCCTTATCCATGAGTAGCAATCTTCACCGGCCTTCTTTAGCAATCCAGCACCGAACGCACCTATTACTCCAAGGACAATACCCCAAACAAAGCTCGTGAAATCGGAAGGAAGAATGGACAGGATGAGGTTGGAATGTCTATCAAGAAATTATAAAGTTTCTGTATATCATAATATTTTATGGCTTTGAATGAAACTCAGCCAGATATGTTGCGTTCCGGCCTTACCACAGCATTCGCGCCTACATGCGGAGATAGCGTGAACTTTTTGCCGCTATGCCTGCATGGGCGCGTTTCCATCCCAATTTTTGCTGAGTATTATATAGAGCCACTTAATTTTTTCGATGATCGCCAGAATGCTAAGCCCTTCTCTCAGTTTTCTCCATGAACCGGCTACGACTATATTCTCTCTGGAATAAAGGGCTTTTGTTCTCATTTTCTTAGCATGTTTTCTGACATCTACAACATGAAGGACTTCTTGACAAGAAAGCAATATGTTAGGAAGGCCATTCCAGCAGGATAGAATACAGATTGTAAGGATTATGGAAGAAGGAGAAGGCCAAATGAGATTTTCGATATCAATCTCAAGATTTGGAATCTATCGAGAGTGAAGCTTCCATCTACAGTAGAGAAGGATGGTAGTAATCCCTCTCGTATTCCAGATGATCCAAAAGAAAAAGCCATTTAGACAGAGTCTAAATGGCTTCAATGTGGTGAACGGGATGGGATTCGGACCCACGACCTTCGGCTTCGGAGGCCGACACTCTATCCAGCTGAGCTACCCGTCCATTCTTTGCGGAGATAGTATTTCAATCCGGGAATATTGTCATATGAGGCGCTCCCGAACCGGCACCATAGTACCATATAAATTGGCCTTGGCAATAATTATTCTCCTCAGCCATCGGCAGAGGAACATGCCGGGAAATGCGGCAACAGCGGCCAAGAAAGAGCTAAAACCTGCTTCATTTCTTTTCTGCCGGCAGATCCGTCGCACGAGTCAGCAGATACTCTTCCCATTCCAGGGGCAGCATGGTTTTTTTCAGGTTGTTGCAGCCTTTGCAGCTGGGGACCAGATTTTCCTTGGTACTTCGCCCTCCCCTTGAGAGCGGCACCAGATGATCCATGGTCAGCTCCTTGTGCGGGAACTTCAGGCCGCAGTAATGGCAGAGACCAGCGGCGGTTTTCCTCTGCCACCATCTGCTCTTGCGCAGCTCTCGGGCATTGGCCCTCTCAGTGCGCAACACATCTTCATCGACGCCGTCAAAACCGAAAAAATCGATCATAGGCCCGCCAACTCACCACAGAGGATCGTGCGTACCGCCCCGACCAGATAGAGCGAACCGGCCACGACGATAAGGTCTTGGGGCCCAGCCATTTTCTCGGCCCTCTGCACGGCCTCGACAATATCAGCGACACACAGGGCCTTCGTTTGTTCCGCAGGACCTAGGCAGGCCAGCAGTTGTTCCGGCGAGGCAGAGCGCTCACCCGAGGGCCGGGTCAGGATCAGGGCATCGACGATCGGGGCAATATATCGGAGGGCCCGGCTGATATCCTTGTCCGCCATGGCGCCCCAGACACAGATCAGTCTCCGGCCGCCGAATTCGCCGGCAAGCGATTCCGCCAGATTTTTGACACCATCCGGATTATGGGCGCCATCGAGGAGATAGTGTCGGCATTCGATCTGCCCGTCCTCAGCTTCAGCCACCGGCCTCCTGGTCTGAACCTCAAGACGGAGATATTCCATTCTTGCCGGCCAGCGCACAGATATTAGACCTTCGCGGATAGCTGTCGCATCGATACCATACCCGCATGTTCCCAGAAGGGTGGCGGCCGCTATGGCGACAGCGCTGTTCTGCCGCTGATACCGCCC
>JANOIV010000037.1:0-23896 GCA_031407875.1 Desulfobulbaceae bacterium
ATCGATTGACTTTGACAGGGAGGCATGATACCAAACCCTGTTATATTAGAACCGATAATGGCATTGCAAAAGAGTGGAGATCAGGATGTCTGATATCAAAAAAGAGATGATCCACTTGCTGGCAAATTATGGTCACATAGGCTTTACGTTTGTTGCGGCAATATTTGTCGGATTGGCTGGCGGAATCCTCCTTGACCAGAAAGTGTTTGATGGCAGGACAGCGCCGTGGTTCACTTTTTTGGGGTTGGCCTTTGGCATAGCCGCTGGTTTTAAAAATCTCTTGGATATTATCTGGCGCCATCAGGACAAAGAGAAGTAACAAGCGGTAGGGGTGAGTGTGGCTGACGACTTGATGTCCCTGCAGAAAATGCAGGTAATGAGCTGGGTATATCTGGCTGTCTTGATGCTAGGTGGGTGGATGTTGCACTCGACGTTTTTTGCCTGGTCGGTATTCGTCGGCGGTGCCATATCGATACTCAGTTTTTGGGTTTGTCATAATGATGTGATACACTTTGTTGGGACGCTGGCCTCTCATTCGGAACCTGAAGGTGAAAAGGCGAGGGTGAAAAAAGGCAAAGCGGGATACCTGATAAAGTTCTGGGTGCGGATTTTAATTATAGGTATTGTTCTGCTTCTGCTCATTAAATACAGAAAGGTCAATATCTTTGGCTTGATTTTGGGGTTGTCAACGGTAGTGTTTACGATTACATCTACGGCCGTGAATGTGGCGAGGCACTATTTCTTCAGTGGGAGGAGGTAAAAGGGATTATGGAACATCCGATACTATTTATTTCGATCATTCTCGAGAAGCTGGGACTGCCTGTCCCCCATGGACCTGTCGGACATAGTTTTCTTGAGCAGTTGTGTGCGCCATATATGACCTACACATGGTTGGTCATGGCGTTTCTTTTCATCGTCTCGAAACTGACTCTAGGCAATTTGGAGATGATACCTGGAAAGGGACAGAATTTCTGGGAAATTCTGATCGGCGGCATGGATGAATTCTTTTCCGACAATATGGGACGGGAGATGACGGACACATTCTTTCCGATGATTGCAACGTTTGCTCTCTATATCGCCGTAGCTAATCTTGTCGGGCTGATTCCGGGGTTCATGTCTCCGACTTCAAGTATTAATACAACTCTGGCTCTGACCATCATCGTCTGGGTTACTCATCACGTCATCGGCTTCCGGGCACATGGTTTTGGCTACTACAAGCATTTCATCGGACCGATGTGGTGGCTTATCCCACTGATGCTGCCAATCGAGTTGATCAGTAACCTTGCCCGTCTTCTGAGTCTCTCCATCCGTCTTTTCGGAAATATCATGGCGAAAGAGACCCTGCTCGGAATTCTCTTCATGCTAGCCGGTGGCTTTTTTGCACCCCTACCGATCATGATTCTAGGTGTCCTCGTATCAGTGGTTCAGGCCATGGTTTTTGTCCTGCTGACAGTTGTGTATTTCGGTCAAGCCAAAGAGCATGCTCATTGATTGAGCTAGAAGCTTTATAAATTTGAGTTGCGCGTTTTAGGAAGAAGGCCAAAAACATATTTTATCTTTAAAGGAGAAAACAAAATGGAAGGTAATATTCAAGTTGCTTTAATCTGTATTGCTGCTGCACTCTCTATCGGACTTGCAGGTCTTGGAGCAGGTATAGGTATTGGTCTTGTTGGTCAGGGCGCCACCACGGGTCTTGCCAGAAATCCTGAAGTACAGCCGAAATTGATGGTATTCATGATTCTCGGAATGGCCCTTGCCGAATCAATCGCAATTTACGGCTTGGTTATCTCGCTGATTCTGCTCTACGCTAATCCCATTTCAAAAATTGTTATTGGATAATTGCAGATCCCCTGTAGGGAAATGAGATATAAAAAGGGCCGCAGAGAATTTTGCGGCCCTTTTTTCGTTATAGTTCCAACTACAGTAAATGTGTGCAATGGATATCGACGATCTCTGCAAGCCTGATACTGAGAAGGATATTATCATTTCTCCTCGGCGGGGAAAAAATGAGAAACCAATCCCTGAATCAGGAATCCTTCTGGTCAATCCCACTGAGGCCAAATATGCTATGGCTAAGCTTCTCAGCGAAGGGGGTGAAACCCGCGTTTTTCATCATTCGCAGCTTTGTATCGATTCTGGCAACCAGTTTTTCTTAGCAGGGCCAGCGGTCAGTGCCCCTGTTGCAGTGATGACGGCGGAAAAACTCATTGCCTTGGGCGCGCGAAGAATCTATCTCTTCAGTTGGTGCGGAGCAATTTCGCCACAGTTAAGAATTGGTAATGTGCTAGTCGGGGGCTCACCTCTTGTAGGAGAAGGCACCTCGCAATACTATCGCACTGACCGACCGAGCCTTCCATCAAAAAAAAGTTCTGAAAAATTGCAAAAGGCCGCGAGGCAGATGGATATACATGCTCAGGTTGGAAAAATTTGGACAACAGATGCTCCATATAGAGAAAACAGGCAGTTTTTGGAGCGGATTTGGAATGTAAATGGTGTAGTGGGCGTCGATATGGAATATTCGGCCCTCTGTGCTGTCTGCAGCTTCAGAAATGTGGAATTCGCCGGGATTTTTATCATCTCTGACGAACTCTGGGGCGAGAAATGGAGACCCGGATTCAGAAAGTCAGAATTCCTTGTCACTGGCAGAAAGTTAATCGATCTGCTGCTTGATGTTAATTTTCACGCGATGGATTAATATGGCCAATTTTTTTATGATCAGCCTAGGTTGTGCAAAGAACCTCGTTGATTCGGAAATAATGCTTGGTACGATGGAAAGGGCGGGCTGGGTGTTGCGGGAAGACCCTCTTCAGGCCGAGATACTGCTTATCAATACCTGCGGTTTTATTCAACCGGCCGTTGAAGAGGCCATCGAAGAAATATTGGAATTGGTGAAGATCAAGACTGATCATCCGGAAAAGAAAATTGTGGTGACAGGGTGCCTTGTACAGCGCTATCAGACTCAACTTTTGTCTGAACTGCCTGAGGTTGATCTTTTTGTCGGGACCGAGGGTTGTAAATCCATGGCCGAATACATTGACAGTTTGATTGCTAAAAAACTGGAAGGAAAGCTGCTTTTGCCAGATCGTTTCGTGATGGACAGCAGTTTGCCCAGGACGATAACCACCCCCTCATACAGGACGTGGCTTAAGATTACCGAGGGATGTGACAACCGTTGCTCCTACTGCATGATCCCGACCATACGGGGCGATCTGCGGAGCCGCTCTGTTGAAGATCTTGTCGCTGAGGCGCAGGCTCACGAAAATCGTGGAGTCAAAGAGCTATCGCTTATTGCCCAGGATCTTACGGCTTTTGGCAATGATCTCGATGGTCAGATAAAACTACTTACCCTTCTGGAGAGGCTGATTGAAAAAACAGCGATACCCTGGCTGCGACTTCTGTATCTGTATCCTTCTGGAATTCAAAAAGATATACTCTCATTTATGGCCGACCAACCGCGGATTTTGCCCTATTTGGATATTCCCTTTCAGCACATGAGTAATCAGGTTCTTGCTGCTATGAATCGGAGGTATTCCAATGAAGACCTTTATAGGCTCATTGCGGAAATTCGCTCATACCTCCCTGATGTTGCCCTGCGAACCACCTTTCTTGTGGGCTTTCCCGGTGAAACCGAGCAGGATGTCCTGCAGCTCGAAAAATTTATGCGTGAAGTCAGGATTGATCATGTCGGCATATTTTCCTATGCCAATGAGGAAGGCTGTCCCTCGGAGCATTACTCAAATCAATGCACTGAAGAGGAAAAGGATGCACGCCGAGGACATCTCCTGGCCGTACAGGCAGATATTTCAGCAGAAATACAGAAAAAATATATCGGCAGGACGGAACCGGTGCTTGTCGAAGGATACAGCAGTGAGACTGACTTGCTTTTAGAGGGCAGGTCCAGGTTTCAGGCACCCGATGTCGATGGTTGTGTCTATATTACAGAGGGTGAGGCCAGCCCCGGTGATATTGTTCTGGTCAACATCACCGAGGCTCATATCTACGATTTGGTAGGGGCAATTGTGTGAGCTGAGGATTACGACGACAGTGTCGGAGTATGCACTGATGCCGCTTGCAAAAAGATGAATCTATTGTTTGGTGGAGGAACAATCCGGCTATTTCTTATTGCTGTTCACCTGTTCTCGAAGATCTTTGCCGACCTTGAAAAAAGGAAGTTTTTTAGGTCTTACCTTGATCTTCTTTCCTGTCTTGGGATTACGTCCCTCGTAAGAATCGTATTTCTTGATGACAAAACTGCCGAATCCTCTGATTTCTATACTCTCCCCTCTCGCCAGTGCCTCTGTCATTGTATCGATGATCGTGTTGGTGATGGCGGCAGCTTCGCGATGGGGTATATTGATGTCCTGCGCCAGAGCCTCAATGAGTTCTGATTTGTTCATACCTTGCTCCTGTTTCCGGAAGTCGAGTTTGTGCCCCGTATGTGGGGAGCACTGAAAGAGGAAAAATTCAGTGCCTAAGTTAATAAAAAAGACAAATAAAGTTCACTCGTTAATGCCGGTAAATCAAATACTATATAATAAATATAGTAAAAACAACATATTATATGCTAAGATCGGGCGTCGTTCAAATTGCTATTCCCTAACTGTTTAGATTTAATCAGCTATTTTTATGTTTGTAAAGAGAATTCTATAAAAAAATTCTTTCAATATCACGTGGTCCGAGGATGCGATATTTCCCTGTTGGCAATTTGTGTAAAAACAGCTTTCCATAGGCTATACGTTTGAGATGAAGAACAGGATGACTGATGGCTTCGAACATTTTTCTCACCTGCCTTTTCCTGCCTTCGTGTATAATTATTTCTATAAGTGTTGAGTGTTGAGTCGTTTTGCGAGCCGAGATCTTGGCCGGAGCGGTAGATTTTCCTTCGAGAACTATCCCCTTTTCGAGTTGAACAAGCAGTGATCGGTGCGGGTGCCCTGCGACCAGAGCCTCGTAGGTCTTCGTTGTCTCATGGCTTGGGTGCTGTATTCTCTGAGCCAGATTGCCGTCGTTGGTCAGGATCAACGCCCCCTCTGTATCGATATCCAACCGGCCCACTGGGAAAAGGCGCTCAGGTATATCCTTCAGAAGGGAGGTGACGATAGGCCTTCCCTGTGGATCGGCCAAGGTCGTCACATAACCTTTTGGTTTGTTAAGGAGAATATAGAGCATCCTGCTTTGGGATACAACGGGACGGCCATTGCAATGAATGACATTTTCTTCCGGGATAATCCTGATGCCCATATCAGTGACAGTGATGCCATCGACCTGGACCTTCCCCTGTTGTATCAGTTCTTCGGCCTTACGTCGTGAGGCGATTCCACATTGAGCGAGATATTTCTGCAGGCGAATTGGTTCTTTCATCGCCATCTGCTCGGGATGATTTTAACTATTTTGGCGTCCACCTTGTTCTTAGTCGCAGTGTCGACTTCAAGAACACCCGTGTACCAGGGTTTCATGCGGCAGTCGATGACGATGGGGGGGGTGAGCCCGACATGAAAACGAAGGACGGATGTCGAGGTTGCATGTATGTCTGCCGCAGGTTCAAAACGGGTAAAGAAGGTCCAGAGAAATTCCTGCATCGAGCAGGTTGCCTCGTCGGTATTGTCGACGAGGATGACGACCGGCCAGTCTTGAAGGGCTGGCCACTGGGCGACTTCGGCCGCCAGTCCCGAATGTGCCGTGTAGGTTTCTCCTTCGATGACGAGGGTTCCCGGAAGAAAGACCGTCGGTTTGGCGCAGCCGGCAGGCAGAGTCCCTGAAAAATGTCGGGGCAGATCACGGCGTTTTCCCTTGCCGAGCCCCATGATCATGGCCTTGGAACCCTTGTTGACTGACGGACCGGTGTAATCGAGGGTATCCTGGGAAACATTGGTAAAGATGAAGAGGTCCTGGTCCCACTGCACCCTTTCCAGCACATGGGGCCAGAGGGCAGAGAAATCGGTGATATCAACATCTCCGTCAGTTACGATGAGAAACTTGGTGAGGGACAACTGGCCTTCGCCAAGTACCCTGAGTCCGCAGGCGAAGGCCTCCCGTGGATATCGATCGGCAACCCTGACAGCGGCCAGACAGTGAAAGCCTGTCTCCCCATAGGTCTTCAGCTCTTTCACCCCTTTCATGACCAGGGGGAAAAGAGGGGACAGCAGTTCCTGCAGGAAATCACCGATAAAATAATCCTCCTGTTTCGGACGACCCACGACAGTAGCTGGATAGATGGCCTTGTTGCGATGATAAAGATGGCTGATCTGGAACACCGGATAGTCGTGCTCGAGTGAGTTATAGCCGTAATGATCGCCGAATGGCCCCTCAGGCTTTCGCAGGTGTGGTGGCACCAGACCTTTAATGGCAAACTCGGCGTGCGAAACGAGATCATGGCCACCGCGTGGATCTCTGGTCATCTGGAGCTTGTCGCCGAGCATGAGCGAGGTGAGCATGAGCTCCGGTATGTCTTCGGGCAAAGGGGCGATCGCCGAGAGGATGAGGGCCGGCGGGCCACCGATGTAGAGAGTCAAAGGGAGGGGGCGGTCTCTTTTTTCCGCCTCAAAATAGTGATATCCCCCACCCTTGTGGATCTGCCAGTGGATGCCGGTGGTCTGGTCGTCATGCTGCTGGATGCGATACATTCCGAGATTATGTCCGCGGCCGTCAGGGTGTTCGGTATAGACTAGCGGCAGGGTGACAAAAGGCCCGGCGTCAGAGTGCCATGAGGTTAGTAAAGGTAGGCTGCTCAGTCTCGCAGGGGCCTGGCAGTTTTCCAGAATGGGCCCGCTCTTTGCAGTTTTTAGTCCTATCTTGAGACCATCGAAAAAGAGCTGGCGCTTCTGCCAGAGCTTGCCGGCCGACAGCGGCATGATTGATTCGGCTAGGTTGACTATGCCTTGGACGAATTGCTGGGGTCTTTTTCCGAAAGCGAGTTCGAGTCGCCTGGCGGTCCCGAACAGGTTGGTGGTAACGGGAAATGAGGAGTTTTTTACCTTGGTGAAAAGAAGGGCCGGACCCTGATTGGCAATCACGCGTCGGTGGATTTCGGCAATCTCCAGATAAGGATCGACTTCTTCGTCAATAATGAGGAGTTCGCCTTGCTGCTGCAAAAGATCAAGGAAAGAGCGCAAATCGATGAGTTTTGGGCTTGTCACTTTTTACTCCTGGTCTTCTGTTGCGTGATGATGAGAATCATCTCCGAGGAAGATCTGGTGATATTCATTTTTTGAGAGATGTTTTTTCAGAAGACCTGTGAAGGAGTCAACATACTCCTCAATTTCTTCGCTTGTGAGGCGTGCGGCAAGGAGATCGGCGAATTCCGTCCGGCCTGCAAGTTGAAGAAAGCAGGAAAAAGACTGCCGATCCAACTCCTGATTGAGACCGAAGCAGATTTGTGAAGGTGAGAAAATGGGTGTATTCATAGGATTTCCGAGGATGATCTAGATGTTTGCGGCGAGACGCCAGTGGATTTGTCGACTTCGGGGACCGTCAAATTCACAAAAGAAAATTCTCTGCCATTGCCCAAGGACAAGACGGTTATTTTCAATAAAAAGGGTGAGAGAACTGCCCATAAGGGAGGCCATGATATGCGAGGGAGAATTTCCTTCAGCATGCTGGTAATGCAGGCGCATCGGCACAATATGCTTGAGTCCTGTAATGATATCGTCCCGAACATCAGGGTCGGCACCTTCGTTGATGGTGAGCCCCGAGGTTGTATGGGGATTATAGAGAAAGCAAAAACCGGCTTCGATTTGCCACTCGGCGAGGATTTTTTCAATATGTGTTGTTATGTCAATCATTTCCAGGTAGATTGTTGATTGGATGTCAAGTTTACCTGTACGCATCTGGTCTTCTCCTTCGCAATGTTCCGGCCTGCAGGAGCGCAGGTGGTTGGTCATGCTGAATTGCTTATGATTCCTAATGATCTTCAATATATGATCTTTTGCTGCGGCAGTCAATGACCCGGAGATGAGAAGGAGACTCGGAAGAAAGCACCGCAATCGGGAGCAGGTATTCGGTATCGTCAAGCGTCTCTTAACTTGACAGGGACCGTTTCCAGAATAGTATACTTACCAGAAGGCAAAAGTGTATGGATAATCTCATTTTTCTCATAGGTTTCCGTGCTGTGGGAAAAACCACCGTCGGAAAAGAACTGGCGGTTCGGTTGGGTTTCGACTTTCTTGATACCGATCAGATTATCTGTCAGAGAAAAGGAGCTTCAATTGAGACGATTGTCAAAGAAGGGGGATGGCATCGGTTTCGCCACCTGGAAAGCGAGGTTCTGTCCGGACTTGCAGTATGCAGCAACTGTGTCGTTGCCACAGGCGGCGGGGCGATCATGCATCGCCGGCCTTGGCAGGTGCTTCGACAGAGTTCGCTGGTTGTCTGGCTGACTGCCTTGCCGGATGTCCTGATCTCCCGGTTCAGGCAAGATGAGGGAAGCGTTGAGAATAGACCTTCCTTGACAGGTAGGGATATCTCATCTGAAACACTTGATATTCTGGTAAAACGTGAGCCTCTTTATAGAGAAACGGCACATCTGGTAATCGATACCGGGATGCTGAACGTTTCGGAGATTGTTGACAGAATACAGCAGGCATACGTCCAGAAAATGGGGTGGGGGAAGAAGTAATGGCAGGAAATACATTCGGCAAGGTCTTCAGGGTAACGACCTGGGGGGAATCACATGGGAGCGCCATTGGCGCAGTAATCGATGGCTGTCCGGCAGGTATAGCCATCGATCTCGCGGAACTGCAAAGAGAGATGATGAGGAGACGCCCGGGCCAGGGCGGGGCCTCGAGTCCACGCCAGGAGCCCGACAGCCTTGAAATCCTCTCCGGCGTCTTCACCGTTTCCGGGGAACCACTACCGAGGACCACGGGTACTCCGATATCACTTGTTGTCTATAATAAGGATGCCCACTCAAAATCTTACGACAACCTGCGTGATATCTTCCGTCCGGGGCACGGGGATATAACGTATCAGGCAAAATACGGTATCCGCGATCATCGCGGTGGTGGCCGGGCCTCTGCCCGGGAGACGGCCGCTCGGGTTGCCGCCGGGGCCATTGCTGCCCAGGTGTTGGGCTTGCATGGTATCAAGGTCCGGGCCTACACCCTGGCCCTCGGTGGGGTACGGGTCTCCCGCTGTGATCTCTCAGTGATTAATGACAATCTCTACTGCTGCCCTGATCCCGAGGCCGCGGAGCAGATGGCAAGACGGGTTCAGGAGGTTCGCCTGCAGGGAGACACCCTGGGCGGGATTGTCGAGATACGGGCAACGTGCCCTGCGGGACTGGGTGAGCCGGTTTTCGATAAACTTGAGGCGGAGCTGGCCCACGGCCTGATGTCCATTGGGGCCGTCAAAGGGATTGAGTTCGGGGCGGGTTTTGCCGTGGCGGATTTGCTCGGATCAGAAAACAATGATAGTATAGTTCCTGAAGGTTTCCGCGGCAATAATGCCGGTGGGATACTTGCCGGTATCTCAAACGGCCAGGAACTGCTGCTCCGGGTGGCGGTTAAACCGATTCCTTCCATTGCCAAAGAGCAGCAGACCGTCAACCTCGCGGGAGAACCCGTCACCATCAAGGTGGGCGGGCGCCATGATATTTCCGCGATCCCTCGGATTATTCCGGTGTGCGAGGCTATGGTCCGGCTGACTCTTGTCGATCATCTGCTGCGGCAGCGTTGCAGCAGTGTCACGGTACATCCATGAAAGAGAAAGATCTCAGCCAGTCCATTCGAAAAATCTGGATGCTCAGCAGGGAATATGGTGATCTCGCCGGTGCCGGCGGAGTGAAGGATGTCTGCAAACAGCTGGCCGAGAGGTTTGCCCGCTGGTCCGGACGTGACGTCAGGATCGTCATGCCCCTCTATGGCTTTATGAAGCCGGAGGAATTGGGTTGCGAGCTCCTTCAGGATCCCTCGCAGAGAGAGCGGTTGCTGAGTTTTACTGTGGATATGAATTATAGTTTGCAGGAGCGGCGGGAGGAGCTCAGGGTTTGGGTCTGCCGGAAAGCGAGGGTGACGATCTATCTCCTTGAATCAGAGCGATTTGGCGAGAAATCGGATGTCTACACCTATACCCCGCAGGATGAGGCAAAAGAGGCCTGGAAGCAGCGGGGCGTAGGGCATTTCGATTATTTTGCCATGAACATCCTCCTGCAGAAGGCCGCTCTGGAATTGATGATACTGTTGGGCGAGCGGCCCGACATCATTCATTGCCATGATGGTCATACGGCTGTCGTACCTGCTCTCATCCATGAATCTGCCGGTCTGCGCAGCTATTTCCGGGGCACCGGCTGTGTGGTGACCATACACAATGCAGGACTGGGCTATCACCAGGAGGTAGCGGACCTTTCTTTTGCCCTGGCCATTACCGGCCTGCCCTTGCAGACCATTATTTCCAACTGCCTGGTGGATGCCTTCGACCCATTTCTCTCGGCCTGTCGTTTTGCGGTCCTGAATACAGTGAGCGAAAACTATGCCCTGGAACTGCAACAGACGAATGAAGACCGCTTTACCGGTTGGTTGGGGCATGAACTGGCCCGGCGGGGAATAATCCTCGAAGGGGTCACTAACGGCATAGATCCGGCGGATTTCAATCCGGTCCAACCAGAGAAGGCAGGTATTGCCGAGGGCTTTGATCCGGCTGATTCTACCGATATTCTGAAAGGGAAAAAGAGGTGTAAGCAAACTCTTTTGCAGCAACTGGCAGGGATGCATCCTCCGGCAGGTTTGGAAATCTTTGGGGCTATTGCTCAGAACCTCGATGCCCCGCTCTTTACCTTTATCGGCCGGCTGAGTGAACAGAAGGGTGTTGATCTGCTTATCGCCGCGCTCCAGGAACTTTTTCTGCGCCATTCCTCCTGTCAGGCGCTCTTTCTCGGCAGTGGTGGAAAAGATGAAGAACAGCAACTTCGGGCCCTTGTCCAGATGGAGGGTTTGGTCGGCCGGATGTGTTTTCTCCGTGGCTATAGTTCAGCGGTGGCCAATCAGGTGTACGCGGCTGGAGATTTCTTTGTTATTCCATCCCGATATGAACCCTGCGGGTTGACCGACTATATCGCCCAGCTCTTTGGTAATATCCCTGTGGTCCATCATGTCGGAGGTCTGGTCAAGGTCGTGGATGGGCAGACGGGAATCGCTTACCGGGGGACCGATGTGGTGTCTTTACTTGCGGCCCTGGAGAAGGCGATGCGGCTCTATTCTCAGCCGGATATTCTGAGGGGGATGCAGCTGCAGGCGGTACAACGGATACGGCAGAGGCATACCTGGGACAAGGTGATGAAAAAGTATCTGGAGCTCTATGCGAAAGCCAGGATGTTGAGATGGGTGGGAAAGCTACCAGCTGAATGACATGATCGATGGGCAAGGAGAATAGCCTCCGGCATGACAGAAAGTTCATCCTTTGAACAATTACAGGAGATGGAAATGACAGTGAAAATTGGGATCAATGGATTTGGCCGAATCGGAAGAAACATCTTCAGGGCGCTCAGTAAAGATCCTGCCTTTGCAGATATTGAGATTGTCGCAATCAATGATCTCACAGACAATGCCACATTGGCGCATCTACTCAAATACGACTCTGTTATGGGCGTCTACGAAAAGGATGTGGCAAGCGATGAGAAGGGAATCATCGTCAATAACAAACATATCGCGGTTTCCAGCCATAAAAATCCCGCCGAAATTCCCTGGGGTGCATTCGGTGCTGAGTATATTGCCGAATGCACAGGTTTTTTTGTTGATGCAGATTCAGCTCAAGCCCATATTGATGCTGGCGCAAGCAAGGTGATTATTTCCGCGCCGGCAAAAGGCAATGTCAAGACCTTTGTCATGGGGGTCAATGAGGACGAGTACGATGCCGCCGCCCATCATATCGTCTCCAATGCTTCTTGCACGACCAACTGTCTGGCACCATTTGCCAAGGTCATTCTCGCTAATTTCGGTATCGCAAGAGGCTTGATGACTACCGTTCATGCCTATACTGGTGACCAGCGCCTCCTTGATTTTCCTCATTCTGACCTACGCCGAGCTCGGGCCGCCGCCTTGTCTATGATCCCTACCAAGACCGGGGCCGCCGCCGCTGTTTCACTGGTCATACCGGAGCTCAAAGGGAAATTTGACGGATTGGCCATACGGGTCCCGACACCGACAGTCTCTATCGTGGATGCCGTCATGGAGGTGGAGAAGGAGACTACGGTGCAGGAGGTCAATCAGGCTCTGCGTGAGGCTGCCAATCGATATCTGGGGTACACCGAACTCCCTCTGGTTTCTATCGATTTTAAGGGAGACAGTCATTCCTCCATTGTTGACGGCCAATGTACCAAGGTTATCGGCAAGTCAGTCAAGGTGATGAGCTGGTATGACAACGAATGGGGATATTCGAATCGTATGCTCGATCTGATTCTGCATATGGAGGCCAACAAGACTCTCTGATCCGGTCTTGGAGTTCGGGGGCGGGAGAGGGAGATAACGTATCGATTGTAGCGTTCCGGTTTTTGCTCAGGGGCGCTGGTTCATTATGATCGTGTATTCGAGTCGCGGAGATATCGGGTGGTTTTATCAGTGTTGAATATGGGAACAATGAAGATTGGAGAAGGCATCGAATCCGATGCCTTGCGGGCAAACCTGCTGGAGACTGCCGGCAGTGTCGTGATAGCTGAAGACTTGCAGGTTCTTCTTGATATTGTTCAAAAATACAGAGGGATACATGCGAGTCTCGAAAAACTGCTCTATGAAATCTGTCATCCCTTTCGGAACTGGAATCTGATTCTGCCCCAGCTCCGCAGCTTTGTCCTCAAAAACAGTAATTATTTCAAAGCCCATGAAAAGGGACCCGAGGCCTTTCGTCTCTTTGCCGGATTGTTCCTGGCGGCTGTTGAGGATTCCCGTCGCAACCCGGCCCTCCTTGCCCAGATCGTCGGGGCAATGATGCTCTGGCTTGAGAAGATGGTGTCTTTGTTGACCCCTGAAGACATTCTACTGTACACCCCAGCGCTCAACGATCTGCTTAAAAAAATCACGCAGCCTGATCAGGAAGACAGCGTTATAATCACGCAGATCGTGCATGGACAGCATTCAGTCAAAAAGCTGGTTGATCGTCTGCTTGCCTTCAGGGGCAGCGGGCTGTCTGGTTTTGATTTTTTTCCTCTCGCCTTGTTCCTCCTCACTATCCAGAGGAGAAGCTATCTGTATTGGTTGCAGGAAGACGATCCTTTGCCCTGGTTCCTCGAACGCTGTGGGATTCAGGCCGAGGATTTTCGTTGGGGCCGGATCTTTTCGGCAATTTCCCACGAGGCCGTGCGTGGCCATCTTGAGATGTTGGACGAACTGGATCTCGCAAAGGATCCTGAAGGGAGTCTGCGGCGGATTCTCGAACTGCCGACCAGTGTCGATATTGTCAAATCATATAGAGATATACCCAATCTGCTTGTTGAGGCCGAGGAGGGAGAAAGACAGGCTGAACCCCCGGAATGCTCTGCTTTGCACCATGTTGTCGAGAATCAGAAGCTGTTGTTCCTGTTCAAAATCATGGATACCGAGGGATTGCATCTTATCCATGAGGAGATCCTGCGGGAAATCAACCGTAGCCTGGTCCAGCTCATCCGGCAACAGAGCTTTGAGGAGATAGAAGAGTTTCTGCTCATCACCTTTCAGCTCCTCAAGGTCAATGTCCGCAAATATCCCCATACTTCCCTACAATGCATTCAAGTCCTCGGTGGCGAGGTCTTTGACCGCGGCAACAGCCGGATGGTCGAGGCCTTTCTCTGGGGTGTTGTCCGGTTTGGTTTCCAGCACGCCAACGTCACCGGGGTCGACGAGGACTGGCAACCCCTTGCCAATCCAGCTCACTTGAGCAATATCAGGGTTTGGCTGCATCTGATCATGCGTGAACCCAAATGGTGTTCGACCCTTTTTTCCGCCCTTATCATTCATCTGAAGCTTTCAGGCACCTGTGTTAAGGACACCGATCTCTTTCAGCGCGATATTACCGAACTGCTCAATCATCCCATTGAACCCATCTATAACCTTGCCAAACAGTTCACCAAGCTGATGCCGGTCTTCTATAACGAGATCGGTGCGGAAGGTGAGCTGCGGGATGTCTCAACGGAGCTCGATGAGATCCACCGGCGAAAAGATGTGCTGATCCATTTTCTCCGCAAGCAGGGCCATGTGGAAAGCTCGAATCTGATCGTTGATTTTATCGAGGCCATATTTCTGTTCTGGAAAACCAAGGAAAAAACCCTGCTCCAACCCTTTCTGCCCGTTGAGGTGTATAATCAGGTCCAGTTGAATGGTTCGTTCATAGATGATCAACACCTGCTCAGCCAGCGGATCTGGGATGAACTGGCCCTGAAGCGGATCCATGATCTCCTCGCAGTAGGCCACTCGGTTCTTGCCGAATTTCTTGGTCGCCAGAGCGATCTGGATGCCAAGGAAGTGAGGCGCTTTGAACTGTTGGTCAAGATGTTCAAACTGCTCTATAAAAAATATAAACTCGGATTTCAGGAACTTCGCTCTGAACTGCTTCAGGCTGTTCATGACGGATTCCCTGAGATGGAAAAACTGCTGATCAATCTCGAACACGCCGATACCGAGAGCTGTCTTGAGGCCCTCTTGGACAGTTTGGAAGGACTCAAAGAGATAATACTGTCCCCGGAACACTTCGAGGCCCAGGAGGATATCTATTACAAGCGCCATATAGCGGTCGATATTCCGTCGGTTTACGGCAGGTATAAAGAAAGAAAGTTTGACGCCCTGAGCCTGACCTTCCGGCTTGAGAATCTTGCCAATATCTATCTGGAAAAACTGTCTGAAACTGTGAATTTTTCCTTTATCACCCAGGCAACTTTCTACAATATCGTCAGGTGTATCAAGCTGTTCATGCAGGCCCTCAGGATCGATGGTATAACCAGCCGCCGGCTGAATACCTATCTGGCTCTTCTGGCAAGCTCTCTGAAGGTCCGGCGCTTTTCCTATACCCAGTATCTCGATATTTTTCGCGGGCTCTCGGAAGGGGTGAAGGATGTCATCTATGCCTTCTACACCAATATTCATCAGAATAATCTTTCGCTCATCATTCCGCAGATCGGCCGGGAAAATCTCCTGCCTAAATTCAAGAGTCTCTATGATGAGGCGGAAGTGAGCACCTCGGTCCAACGGCTATCAGAGGCTTTTTTCCGCGATTTGATCTCCTCCACCTTCGGTCTGCAGCACCTCGACAATTTCATCCTGCGGATTATCCAGACCCTGGAAAGTCAGAAGAACATGCTGGGCCAGAATCGTCTGGATCTGCTTATGACCTACAATCCCGACAAGGCGATTTCTCTTCTCAATAAACTCAACCCCTACACCCATAACCTCATCCATCTCGGGAACAAGGGGTACAACCTTGCCACACTCATCTCGGATAACAAACCAGTACCACCGGCTTTTGTCATAACCACAGAGGTCTTCCGCTGCCGTGATGTGGTCTTTGGTTTTTCCCAGGCAAGAGAGGAATTCATGCGACGGATTCGTGCCTCTCTCAACGAAGTGGAAAAACTCACCGGCAAGATTTTTGGTTCTCCAGATTCTCCTCTGCTTTTATCTGTTCGCAGCGGTGGTGCCATTTCTATGCCGGGAATGATGGCCACGGTACACAATGTCGGTTACAATGAGGATCTGATCTCAGAATATGTAAGCCGAAACGGCAATGCCTACTTGGCCTGGGATAACTACCGCAGATTTCTGCAATCCTGGGCCATGGTATCGGGTATGGAGCGCGAGGATTTCCAGGAATTGATGAATGAGGCCAAAGCCAAGCACAATGTGAGTCTGAAACGGCACTTTTCCCACGAACAGATGCGGGATCTGGCGCTTTCCTATCAGAAACTCATTCGCAAACGGGGGTTGGGTATCCCCGATGATCCCTGGCTGCAGCTGGTCAATGCCATAGAACTGGTGCTTGATTCCTGGGATACCGATAAGGCGATAGATTACCGGAAGATAATGGATGTCTCCGAATCCTGGGGCACCGCCGTAATCGTCCAGGCCATGGTATTCGGCAATCGCAGTGACAAGGCCGGTTCCGGGGTTGTTTTCACCGCCCATCCTTATCGAAAGGTGCAGCGTGTCGCCCTCTGGGGAGATTATGCCTACGGAGATCAAGGGGAGGATATCGTTTCAGGTCTTGTCACCAGTTGCGCCATTTCGGTAGAACAGGCCCAACTTGATGGCCGAGCGGTGGAGGAAACCCTTGAGCGGCGTTTTCCGGCAATCTATGCCCGGCTGCTGGCAATCTCGCGGGAATTAGTCTATGACAAACGCTGGAACCCGCAGGAGATCGAGTTCACCTTTGAAGGACCGCAGCCGGAGGATCTCTTCCTCCTCCAGACCAGGGACATGATCACCATCAAGAAGAAAGAACACCTCAATGTCTTTATTGAGACTGAGGACCTGGCAAGATCTCATCTCGGACAGGGGGTGGGGGTTTCAGGATCGGCGATTTCCGGGCTGGCAGTATTTGCCGAAGAAAATATCGTTGCATTGCGAGCCAAATCACCGAACATGCCGTTGATCCTTATCCGCCAGGACACGGTGCCTGAGGATATCAAGGTCATCAATATGGCGGATGGTCTGTTGACTTCCCGAGGCGGCCAGACATCACATGCCTCGGTTGTGGCCGTACGTCTTGAAAAGACTTGCGTGGTTGGCTGTAAGATGCTGCGCGTATATGAAACTGGGCAGTATTGTGAGATTGGCGGGCATCGCATTGGTTTTGGTGATGCGGTTTCCATTGACGGCAGAACGGGCATTGTTCTGCATGGCATGCATCCTATCCGCGAGGAGTTCCACATCCTGCCGATCTGAGGCGTTTTCGGTACGGTGCTGTGGCATTTTCTCTGTCCGGAAATAGAGGGAACAAAATATGACAAGAAAAGCGTACCTGAAAGGTCCAAAACTTTTTTCTTTGGCTCGAAAAAAGGCTCTGCAGTACGATATCCCCCAGAACAAGGGCATCACGCTTGCCGAGTTGATATGCAGTATCCAGGAAAAGGAGGGAAATGTTCCGTGTTTTCAGCGGCGGGAGGTATGCCATGAACATTCCTGCTGCTGGCAGGCGTCCTGTAATGCCACAATGGCTCGGGACTGAAGGCGGTTGCTCTCTCGTGTTGTTGAATCCTATCCCTTGCGGTTTTCAGGAACCCCCAGGCGCTTGAGCATGAGAGCCAGAGGGCAGAACTTGGAGAAACCAAACTGGAAGAGATTAAGGCCGACAAATGCCGTGAAAAAGAGCCAGTAGCTGCTGTAGAACAATGGACTTGCCTCAACTCCGAGTGCGAGGCTTACGAGTATGAAAAGACCTGCAAGTGTGTGAACCAAGTCTGTGACAATCATTTTTCTCCTCCTTTGTGTGTTTCTACGGGCGTTGCATCGGCTCACCCTCAAATATCCGGACAGAATAGCGAGCGCATTTTCTGAATGAGTTCAAGGATACGTTTGTCCGTTATTCTGTTGTAGATAAAATTCGCATCCTTGCGATAGTCGATAATTCCCTGATTTCGTAATATATTGAGATGCTGCGAGACATTGGCGTTGGTGGTCTCCACCTTATCTCGAATTTCGCCCACCGATAATTCCTTGTCCTGCAACAAACAAAGTATCTTCAATCTGATCGGGTGGGACATGGACTTGAGGAGCTTTGACATGGCCTCAATGTGTTCGTCTTTCATCTGACATCCTTTGAGAGGTTGAATGGTATTTCACTTTTTAATTTAATAGTAATGGTAATTTTGTAAAGGGTTATTTCTCAAAGGGAAAATAATGACGAATCTCGAACGTACAGGGCTTTACCAATGATACTGGACTGATCACTGACATGAAAACATCCGACGGAATAATTTATTTTGGAAAACGAAGCAGGGACATGGGTTTTAGGATCAGAAATATTGATGCGCAATATAGATGATACTTGAAAGGCTTCGATCCCTGGTGAGCAATATCTCAAAAAGTGAGAAGGAAAACAGTATATTGGCAGTTTGGTTGATAATAGACGAGGAAATAATTCACCAGCCTTAAAAAAAATCGGCCGGTCGCGTGACGCAGGCAGTGTGGATGGAGTTGAAAACAACGGCGCCACCATCTCTCGGGAGATCCTTATACCGTTTTTTTATTTTCGCTTGAGGATAAACTTGAATCTCCCGGGAGAAAAGAGTTAATTGCTTATGCGTCTGCGACTTTCATGAAGGCCTCCCGACAAGAATGGGAGAAAATATGCACACAAGGCTCTTTGCCGGCGTGAAACATCGGCGGTTTAAGTGAGCCAGGCTTTTGGGAGGAATACATGGACAACGGCAAGAGTGTTTTATTGCAACCAGAAAATTGCTGTCTGCATATCATCGATCTTCAGAAGAGCCTCATGGCCCAGATCCATGAGGCCGAGCGGGTTGTTGCCACAGCCAGGCTCATGCTGCAATTCGCGAGGGTCATCAAAATGCCTGTCCTGGCCAATACCCAGTATAGAAAAGGCCTGGGCCTCTATGTCCCGGAGCTGGAACCCCTCATGGAGGGAATTCCACGTCCTGATAAAGTCGAGTTCAATGCCCTGGACAATGAGGAAACCCGAACCCATATTGCCGCCTTGCCTGCGACGGTGACCACCATAGTTCTGGTCGGCGTTGAAACGCATATCTGTATTTATCAGACGGCTGCCGGCATCCTCGCCAGGGGCCTTATTCCGTGGATTGTCGAGGATGCAGTATCTGCCCGAAGCGAGAGAAATCACCAGCTGGCACTGCAGCGGTTGCGGGGGATGGGGGCAATTATCGGGCCTGCGGAAATGCTCATTTATGAGCTGCTCGGCCGAGCCGGAAGTCCACGCTTCAAAGAGGTACTGCCATTGATAATCAACCATAAGCCGTAGGTCAAAAAAGACTGTATCATTGAAATGCCGTTACCGGCATAAGGAGCAAGGCTTTTCTCGATTTCTTGACAGGCGCATTAAAGTATCCTTGTCTGAGGCAGTGAATCCGGAAAAGCTTAATGAGACCACTTTATATTTACTCAATTCATATCATGAACGGAAGCGAGATTCGGACAAAGTTTTTAAAGTATTTCGAAGACAAAGGTCATACCATCGTAGAAAGTTCTTCGCTCATACCCAAGGACGACCCGACCCTGCTCTTCACCAACGCAGGGATGGTCCAGTTCAAGACGGTCTTCATGGGGGAGGATAAACGTCCCTATACGACAGCAGTGACAAGCCAGCGCTGCGTCCGGGCCGGGGGAAAACATAATGATCTTGAAAATGTCGGCTATACTGCCCGGCACCACACCTTTTTTGAGATGCTCGGCAATTTCTCCTTTGGTGAGTATTTCAAGGAAGAGGCCATCAGCTATGCCTGGCAGTTTCTCACGACTGAACTGGGTCTGCCACCGGAAAAACTCTGGATCTCTGTTTTCGAAGATGATGATGAGGCGTATGGGCTTTGGGAGAGGATCGAGAATCTTCCGAAAGGGCGGATAATTCGATTGGGAGAAAAGGATAATTTTTGGGCCATGGGGGATACCGGGCCCTGTGGGCCATGTTCTGAAATTCATATAGATCAAGGCCTTGAGGCGGGTTGCGGACGACCGGAATGTGCAGTCGGTTGCGATTGCGACCGGTTTCTCGAGTTGTGGAATCTCGTCTTTATGCAGTTTTATCGTGCGCAAGACGGAACCATGACTCCCCTTCCCAAGCCGAGCATTGATACAGGCATGGGCCTTGAAAGGGTAGCAGCTGTGCTGCAGGGCAAACTCAGCAATTACGATTCGGATCTTTTTGGGCTGATCATTGCTAGGCTCGAAGGTCTGTCCGGGAAGCGATACAAAAACAACAAGGCCGATGATACCGCGATGCGGGTCATTGCCGATCATGCCAGAGCCACCGCCTTTCTCGTGGCTGACGGTGTGCTGCCTGCCAATGAGGGCCGCGGCTATGTTCTGCGCCGCATAATGCGGCGAGCTGTGCGATACGGCAAAAATCTCGGTCTCCATAGTTCCTTTTTCGAACAGGTAGTTGCCTCGGTTGTCTCTGCAATGGGAGAGGTCTATCCCATTCTGAAGGACGCCTCGACTCTTCTGGAGAAGGTGGTCAATAACGAGGAAGAACGGTTCAGAGAAACACTTGAGCATGGCCTGCAACTCCTGGAGGATGAGCTGGTAAGAATGTCGGCAGTCCATGCCCAAACCATAGCTGGTGATTTCATCTTCAAACTCTATGATACCTATGGATTCCCCTTTGATATCGTCCGGGATATCGCCCTTGAGCGGCAAGTCAGGATTGATGAAGCCGGTTTTCATGCGGCAATGGAGGATCAGCGTCTCAAATCCAGGTCTTCGCGTAAGGGAGAAGGGATCCGTTTGCGTGAGGAAGGGATGAAGACCTTCATTGATGCGGGATTGTCCACGGATTTTGTCGGCTATGAAAAACTGCAGGCGGTTTCCGGAGTCAAGGGTTTGCTCGGGACAGACGGAACTGTCGTTGAGCGTTTGGCAGTTGGCGAAACCGGGCGCCTCATAGTTGCGGAAACCCCTTTCTATGCCGAGTCCGGAGGGCAACTTGGCGATACCGGCGAGATTACCTGGGCAGGAGGCAGAGCTGAGGTGATATCGACATCTCTTGAAGGAGACACGATAATTCTGCATGAGCTCAAGGTACAAGAAGGGTTTCTGGTCACCGGACAGGAGGTCAGTCTTAAGGTGAAATCCGAGAGCCGGAGCGAGGCAGCGGCTCATCATTCCGCAACCCATCTGCTGCAAGCAGCTCTTGTGGAAATCCTCGGAAACCATGTTAAACAGGCTGGATCTCTTGTTGGTCCTGGGCGGTTACGGTTTGACTTCACCCATTTCTCGCCGCTGAGCCAGGATGAGATTGAGGCGGTAGAAGAAAATGTCAATGCCCGGATTCGGGCCGATTTATCAGTGGAGACCAGGATACTTGCCAAAGAGGATGCAATACGTGCAGGAGCGACTGCTCTTTTTGGTGAAAAATACGCCGATGCTGTCCGTGTGGTGACGATTGGTGATTGTAGTATGGAACTCTGCGGCGGAACCCATGCCAAGTCTTCCGGGGAGATTGGCCTTTTGAAAATACTGTCGGAAAACGGTATTGCCTCAGGAATCCGCCGGATCGAGGCCCTTGCCGGCAAGGCGGCCTTGCAGCACGTTCAGAGAGTTTGTCGGAGAGACGGCGAAATCAGTAGAATCCTGAATGTCAAAGAAGAGGATATTCTCGCAAAACTTGAGTCGATACTGCATTCTCAAAAGAATTTGGAAAAACAACTTGCCGAGTTGTCGACCCGCATAGCTTCCACCGCCTTGACCGGGCTACTCGACAAGACGGTTGAAATTGCGGGAATCAAGGTGCTGGCCATGGAAATCACCTTGGACAGTTCAAAGACCTTGCGGGAGGTAGGTGATAAGGTAAGAGATTCTCTGCAATCAGGAATTGCGGTGCTGGGTGGTGTCATACAGGGCAAGGCGGCAATTCTAGCCCTGGTGACTAAAGACCTGACCGGCAAAATTCAGGCAGGCGAGCTGGTGGGCAGGGTTGCAACCATTGTTGGCGGGAAAGGTGGAGGTCGGGCTGATATGGCTCAGGCTGGCGGTCCCTTGGGAGATAAGATCCATGAGGCTATCGCCTCTGTCCCTGAGATAGTCGCCTCACTGCTGGAAAAAATCAATAAATGAAGAGTTAGCTCAGAAAATGAGGAATATATCCGGGCTTGAACCCACCACGGAAAAGCGCACAAAAATGGCATAAAGTTAATTTTATAAATTGGTTGACACGGTGTGATATTTACAGTAAAGATTTTTTGCTGTAGTGAATGGTCGTTCATTTTTATTCGGAATAGTCACGTCTTGCTGATCAAAAAATGGTAGTTTGCTTATTTCATATTGCGGTCATCATTCATGTAGTGAATGGTACGTTTTTTTCTGTTATCTAGGTTAATCGGGAGCTTACTAACATGATAACGATGGATATTACATTGGTGATTCAGATTTTGAACATGATAATTCTCATGTTCCTTCTCAATGGAGTCCTTTACAAACCAGTAAAAAGAATCCTAAAAGAGAGAGCTGAAAAGCAGCAGGGAATGCAGAGTGAGATTGCGAAGTTTGAGAAAAACGCAAGACTCCGACAGCAGGAAGTTGATGAGAAAATGGCAAAGGCGTCAGGTAAAGCAAAGGCAGCGCTGGATTCAGCCAGGGCTGAAGCTCAGGCCGCTGGAGACCAGAAACTTGGGGCGATCAAGGCGGAGGCCACGGCAAGCAAGGAAAAACAGCTGGCGGATATAAGGGCTCAGATTGAAAATGCAAAAGCGGGTCTTCAGGCTAATCTTGGCGGGTTCGCAAATGATATGGCCAGTAAAATTCTGGGAAGGAGTCTCTAAAGATGAGAGGAGTGAAGCAAGTAGCCCGAATACTGGTTCTGGTCACGGCAGCTCTTTGGTTTGCCCTGTCCAATGGAACCGTATGGGCAGCTGATCAGACCAGTCACGAAACTACAGAGGCGGCTCAGCAGGTTGCTCCAGAACAGGGCCATGGCGAAACTGTAACCGGCAATACTGAAGCGAGTGCCGGCCACACCGAGGCTGCAGTCAAAGGCGAGACAGCTGCGGAGGGTGGTCACGGTGCCGCGAAAGGCGGCAGTCTTTCACCTGCAAAGCTAAAGGATCTCGGGTGGAGGGTTCTCAACTTCATCGCCCTGATGATCATTCTTGTCAAATTTGGGGCCAAGCCCATCGGCGCAAGCCTTGCCGGAAGACAAAAACGGATCAAGGATGATATTGAAGATCTGCAGACGAAGAGAGCCGAAGCCGAAAAATCGTATCGCGATTTTGAAGCAAAGTTGGCCTCGGTTGAAAAAGATATAGATAAAATTGTCGAAAAGGCGATTGCGCAGGCGGAGCTTGAGAGAGTGAAGATCATTGAACGTGCTGAACAGGCTGCTACAGATATCAAACGACAGGCAGAGATGGCTGTCCAGAAAGAGATCATGGAGGCCAGGCGGTCACTGAAGAATGACGTCGCTGAAAAGGCTGCTATGATGGCCGAGACGTTGATCGTGAAAAATCTCACTGCCGCAGATCAGGTAAAGATTGTTGAAGATTATTTAGCTAAAGTGGGGGCCGTACAGTGAAACAGACAATCCTCGCACGGAGATATGCCAAGGCCCTTTTCGCTGTTGGCAAAGAACAGGCTAACTATGAGGAATACAATCAGGCCCTCCAGGGTCTGGCCGGTCTCTATGTTTCCAAGCCGGAAGTAGCTGATGCTCTGACGAATCCTCTATACCCGCTGGATATAAGGGAGAAGGTCATGGCAGGTATGATCAAATCCATGGGTGTAGACAAGATCATGGGGAATTTCCTCAATCTGCTGGTTCAGAAAAAGCGGGTAGGAATACTTCCTGAAATTGCAGAAGAATTTCAGTCCATGGTAGATGATGAGAAAAACATCAGTCATGGTAACGTGATTTCCGCAATTGAACTAAGCGCTGAATTGCAGGCAAATGTGCAGACAACACTTGAAAAGTTAACTGGCAAGAAAGTGAAACTGACCATCAGCGTTGATCCCTCTATCATCGGAGGAATAATCGCCAAGGTTGGCGATCTGGTGCTGGATGGTAGCATTAAAACACAACTTGCAGGTTTAAAAGATTCTATAAAGGGGAGAGAATAGATGCAGATCAAAGCCGAAGAAATTAGTCAGATCATCAAGGACCAGATAGGGGAGTACGAGACAAGCATTGACTTGAACGAAACCGGTACTGTTATCTCTGTCGGTGACGGTATTGCCCGCGTCTATGGTGTCAAGAATTGTATGGCCATGGAGCTTCTTGAGTTTCCTGGCGGTATCATGGGACTGGCCCTCAACCTTGAGGC
>JANOIV010000009.1:0-18600 GCA_031407875.1 Desulfobulbaceae bacterium
AAAAGCAGAGCAGGAAAAGCGAGTATGCGCGCCTCCTGCTCTGCTCAAGCAACAGATCAGAATCGATAGCTGGTTATCAGATAGCCGAGATGTGTCTCGTAATCTCTATCCAACCCGGCCCCGCTGAGAGAGAATGTATCAGTGGTGTATCTATAGTTGCTGTACTTCCAATCATCCAGGTTTGACTTCTCATAGGCATACCCCAGCGTTACCGACCATTGATCGGAAACTTCATAGTTACCTTTGATCCCGGCCCTGGTCTTGTAGTAGTCATCGGCCTCGGTAACCGTTCCCAAGGGTGCGCCGGCTGCCGCAGAGCGGGCAAAGTCGATATTGCCGTCGATCATCTGGTAGTCGACGTTGAATACCATTACCAGTTTTGCCATTACCGGTACGTTTACGCTGCCGCCAATAACTATGAAGTCATAAGTTATTTCCTGACTCCAGTTGAAATTGTTGGCATCGGGAGGGGTAAATGGATTAGGACTGCCCGAATCAAAGCGGCGGGAGTCAAAGTCACTCTGGGTGAATTCGTAGCCGGTGAATGCATTCATACTGACTTTAGCCGGCAACTGGAGGTTGGCATCGGCATAGATTTCATGCCGCTGATCTTCCTGCAGACCGAACAGGGTGGCATCGTAATCGTCGAACCCAAACCCATAACTCAGCCCCAGCCCCAGATCCTCCCGAGGATTGAATTCAAAGGCCAGTTTGGCTTTATAGCGATTCTTGGAGGCGTAATCGGCGCGAGTGAAAAATTCGTTAATCAGACCGTCACCGCTTAGGGTCTCCTCGTCGAAATCGGTATCGGACGACCGGTTCAGGTATTCCAGGCGAAACTTGCTGCTCACCCAGTCCAGTGAAGTGTTCTTCAATTCAGCGAAAAGCAGGTTATCCAGGGTCGTATCGGCGTCTTCTCTGGTGCGATCTGTATAAGCCAATTCGTAGCCGCCGGAGAGTTTATTGACCTTGCTCAACCGGTAATTGGCGTCCAGACCGGTCTGATGCTTGTCGTACTCAAACAAACGACCGGATCGGATGTCATCGCTGATAATAACAATCTCATCCGATTGGTTGTCGCGATCGATATAGTTGTAGAACAGTCTGGTGTCGAGCATCTTGCCCCACTGCGAAGTGAGGATCGCACTCCCCCGGAAGTAGCGCACATCGCCATCAAAATTGTTGTCGGCCAACGGCGAAACTATCCGTGAAAATTTGGTGAAATCGGTTTCACTGGCGTTGGCATTGTACCCTGCCTTCACAGCCAGGAGGCTGTCCGTCGACAGCCGTTGCGTCAGCCGACCGCTGAAATTGTAACTGTAGTTGTCGTTCGGGGTGCTGTATTCCTCCAGATCGACCCCGTCGAAGGTGGTCAGAATCCCGTTGTCATTGTCGAAATGGCTATAGCCGGCGAGCAGGACTGCGGTAGTTTCCTTACTGCGATAGCCTGTTTCGAGCATCGTGTTGGAGGTGGTGTAATCGATCGGCATGGGCAACTCAAAGCCCGAGTTGATAACAAGACCATAGGGCGTAATGCCATTTTTACGCTGTTGATCTCCGAAAGCCTTAAAGTAAAACGGGTTTTGGGTATCAACAGTGACTTGAGCACCGAGTGTTTCTACATCTACACTGTAGTCGAAAGGGGTCCAGGTGCTCACCGGCGGAACAGAGGTAGGGACAACCAGGAAATTGCTGCCAATACCGGTGGCCGGAGTCAGCGCGTCGCGTGACAATTGGTGGGTCAGCTCGTCATAATAGATCTCGCCTTTGACGAGACCGAAAAGGCCGCCCCTCAGCTCATAGTATTGGTCATCCAATGCCGGGTTTTCCACCGTAGCACCAAAATAGGAGGTGTCGTTATCAACCATCAGGTCGATACGGCCGAACAGCCCATCGCTCATGTCGCGGTATTCATCAAATTTTGCACTTTTGTCATCGACAAAGTTTGTCGCCCGAGCTCCTACATTCAATTCGCCATGAGTCTCGGCAAAGGCCAGAGGAGGAGCGCAAATCGGTAAAGCCAATAGAATAAAAATTATCCGTTTCATGGGTTTCCTCCTTATCTGATAAACCGAAGGCCCTCGCCATCCGGTGAATTAGAGCCATGGATGGCTGAATGACAACGCAGGCAGTCAAAGCGGCTGGTAAACGAAGCTGTGTCGTCGTAAGGTGTGCCGGGATGGCGCGACCAATCGTGGCAATTCTGGCACAGCTGCGGAATCCGCTCGTTCAATAATTTTGCATGGGAGCTGCCATGTGGCGTGTGACAACTCTGACAGTCCTCTTCAACAGGGGGATGCTCCCACACCGACGGGCCGCGCTTGTCAGCATGACACTTGAAACACAGTTCCCGAGAATCATCTGCTTTGACCATATGTTTACTGAGGCTGCCGTGCGGGGCATGACAGGACGAGCATTTGACCTTGCCCTCGATTATCGGATGATGAGACCGTTTGTTCGCTTCTATTTTGACATCCTTGTGACAGCCGAAGCAGACTTCTGGTTCCCTGGGCTTCTGCCTGCCGCCGGCGTGAAGATCATGGCAGGAATCGCAGGAAACATCGTTGCGTTTGTGCGCACCCAGTTCCCATAAATCCATTCCCGGGGTTCTTTCATGGCAGGTAAGGCATTTTGCCGACTTTGCGCCCGGGTCGACATCCTTATCGAAAGCAAAGATATCTACACCACGACCGCCGCCCTTTTCGACATGCTTTGCTCCTGAGCCGTGACAGGTTTCACATGCATCCTGTGACGCGGGCCCTTTTATCGATTTATTGAAATGGACCGATTTTGCGTAGGTCGCATATTGCTTTTCATGGCAATCTTTACAGGTTTCCGCACCTACAAAGCCCATTTTTGCATCTTCCTCCTGCGTGCTCACAGTAGCGCCCATCGCCTGAGATAAAGAGAGCAAAAGCAGGCCAAGCGGGAACAAAAATAAAATTATGTGCTTTCTCTTCATAGTGCCTCCAGAATATTCTTGGTAATTATCAGCAAGATTAGCGCGTCTCTCCTCATTTGACGGTCTTGACCAGGCGAAAACCGAGCGCATGATGACCAAAGTCAGGAGAAAGCCCCACACGGTGCGAGCTTCTTATCCCTAGAGGGCCGTTGCTCCATCCGCCACCACGCATGACACGGTATTCGCCCGAACCTCCGTAGACCGGGTTGTCTTTCGGAGTTTTGTATATGCCTCGCTGTTATAAACATCCTCGCACCACTCCCAGACATTTCCCAACATATCATTCAGCCCAAGGCTGTTTGCCATAAAGCTGCCCACCGGCGCTGAAACCGCGAAGTTGTCATTGCAGAAAAAGGTTGTCCATTTGGGTCGTTGTTTTTTCGCCGTCATGTCAGCTACATTTGCATATTTGCAGGCCGCGTCAGGATTATCTCCCCAAAATCGACTCTGTTTTGCTCCGGAGCGAACTGCATATTCCCACTCGGCTTCAGTCGGGAGCCGATACGACTGTTCTGATTTCTCGGAGAGCCATTTGGCAAAGGCAACTGCATCCTCCCAGGAGACATTGACGACCGGTTGTTTATCCTCGCCGAGACTCATCCCATCAGAGGTACCACTATTATGTTGGGGGTTGAATTTCTTGAACTGATCATTGATTACTTCATGTTTTCCAATGTAAAAATCGTTTATACAGACCTCGTGCACGGGTCTCTCATTATAGGGTCTCCGTCGCCGGCGGAATCACCCTTCTGGAAAACAGCCGTCCTTTACAAATACAAACTCAATCCCCGTTGAGGGGTCTACATAAGGGGTCTCTGCTTTGGTCGCCACGGGGTAAGCGAAGAATAAAAGAAACAGTAACGCACCGGACATTTTCAAAGTCACCCTGCACCTCCTTCATCACTTTGAATTATCTGGCCTTTTAACCTGTATAGACTACTTGGACGAGTAGTCGCAGCATTGCCGACACCAAATTTTTATTCTTTGCTTGTATGATTTACTTCGGCGCAACCGGATAGCCCGGTGGGACAACCGAACACGCTTTCAATTTGGCAGGTAGATATGAACAGCTCATCCCGATCAAGTTAGCGGAATGTGGTTTTTTTCGGTTTTTTTATAGAGGTACAGGAAAAAAGTAAAACTTTACCCGTAAAAACGATGCAGCATTCAGTTGATCTTCTCATCCCCTGTGGGCTGATATTCTTCAAGAACTAAATGAAATGCAGTATTTGTATACCCACAGTTTTCAATAATGGATACATCAATTTTCTTAATGTCTGAATCATATTTCATATGGAAATGGTTTGGCAAATTTCATGCATGAAAAAGTTGAGGCAGGTTGAAAAAAGTGGTTACCAAAGTAATGTATGGGGTTAACCGTCAATAATGGAACCCAAACCTCTCCTTCTTTATCATTTTTGTATGGACCCTTAGTAAAAGATTATCCTGATTACCTTTTGAGATGATTCCCTAATAAGCCGTAAAAAACTGGCTGCCTTCCGAAGTTAAAATCTTTCCAATGAGCCTTTTGCAAAATGAGCAGCTTGCCACGCAGCGTGCAAGTCATGCCCTCTGATCTTTGACAATCTAACCGACCAGCCGAAGAAGCTGATAGGCAAACAAGGAGATAACCCCGAACATCAAGTGGAGGGATACTTTGCTGTGCCCTTTGACCATGATATTGTTGGGGCGTTGGCATTGTTAAATAAGTATAGCTATGGTAAACTTCCAACTACATTGCTGTCAATACAGGAGGAGTTGCCATGGTTACCTGCCCGAAATGTGGTTATGGAGAATGCAAAAAAGATGGCATCGTTAAAGGACGACAGCGCCATAAATGTAAATCTTGCGGATATAGGCATACAGTTCAACACGTCGGCAAAAGCTCTGCAGTCAAGCGACAGGCGCTTGAGCTCTATCTTGAAGGTCTTGATTTTCGCTCTATAGGCCGATTTCTTCAATGCAGTCATGTCGCTGTCTACAATTGGATAAAGGCGTTTGGTAAACTGCTGATGCCATCAAGTCCGATAAAGCAATAGAGATAGACGAGATGCATAGCTATATTTCTTCAAAAAAAACTACTGCTGGATATGGATTGATGGTCACGTAAAAAGCCCTGCCTCAAATTGAGGCTGAAAATGACAAACGGTCCAGGATTTGCCCTTGGCTGCAGATAATATTGCTAAATCGGACGAAAAATCGTTCTTTGACAATTCGAAACAGTTCGATTGTAGCTTCAAAAGGCGCCATGCCGGGATCTTTAGCCCTTTTTCGCCGTTTTCTGCAGGCAGTTGCCCGCAGGATGTTGATTGCGGTTGCTTTCAAGGTCGCAGCGAAGCGAACAGCTTTCAGGCCTCGCACCCGAAGGTGCTTGAGTCCCGTCCTCCGATCAAGTTGGGATCAATCCCTGCTCGAAAACGATACCGCTCTTTAAACGCTTCGGTCCGTTCGTACGCCCTTCTGCGGGCAAGCCGAGCCGCTTTTTGGCCATAGCGGATATAACAGTGATCGTTTTTCCCGGCCTTTGCCGGACAGTGGGCAAAGAGAGGACAGTTGGAACACCTTGCTAAGGGAAAGGCGGCACTGCACTTGCCTTCCTTCTGTTTCACCTTCACAGGCTTGTGCCCTTGCGGGCAGGCAGCAATCACACCATCTTCAGAGAACTCGCAGTCGGACAGGGAACAGGTTGTATCCCGGGGTTTACCCATGGTCGGGGCGACAAGCTCAATGCCCTCCTTGCCGGCCTGTTCGTAGTTACTGTCACTGCCGTAAAGAGAGTCGGCCAGAATCTCCTCAGGGGCGATATCTCTCTCCTGGGTTGCCTCGATGTAGGGTATGAGCGCATTGGCATCGCTTGCGTTGGCAGGCTCAACCTCAACATAGGTTATCAGTGAAAGCTGGGGCGTATTTTCATTCTCAGATTTGTCGTAGGTCTCGCCAATCTGCGCCTGATAGCCCTTGCCCTTATGCCCGTCGTAGCCGGCATCCGGATCTGATGGATTCTGTAGGGAGTCGGAGGCTATCTCCTTATTGGCCTTGATGATAATCAGTTTATTGCCGGTGACTGCATCGTGTTCGACCACACACTGTTCTCTGAGGACACGCACCATGAGCTGATAGCTGCTCGCAGCCGGAACGGTATCATGCAAGCGAAAATGTTCGACCAGAAAGAACAGGTCGTTTCCGACCATTTCCAGGGTCTTGGTCGACTCGGAAGGCTTGACCATGGCGAATGCGCCTTTGTCGTTAATCCCCCCTCGGCGAATCTCTCTAATGAATATAGAGTAGATACGGTCACGCTCGATTGCAATGGGATATTAAGATGGGCTTAATGATAGTTTTTACTCCTATATATTGATGTGTTTTCGGATTTTTCTAGTATGGTCGAGGCAGCTTTTAACTCAAGACCCTACGAAATCAATCTACCTCTCTGTATCCCCCGGGGTGGATTCCTTACCTCATCTGCTGTTTCCCATCTGAGAGCACTGCCCATAGAATTCCTGGGAAACTCTGATGCTCATCACAGGTTCGGTGGGAAGGGTATACGGGTTTGCCGGAGGTGTTTCTTGATGCAGAAGGGTCTGTTCTATATTTTGAGTACGAATGTGATCCCAGCCTTTCACTGTGCATCGCTACATGTTGCACATCGCTTTGCTGCTCGCCACTACTCCCTTTCCTTGGGAGCCCTTACAATTGTCAAATGATAGTATTTACTATCATTGATATACTATAAACATCCCATTGCCCCCAATCCGCTCTTGCTTATCATATTACCTATGATACGGCGTAGGACATCTTGAAAGAGACGACAAACGGTTTCCAATGTTGACCCTGCAAGGAGGTGTGACAATGCGCTCAATGTTTATAGCAGTTCTGTTTCTTGTATTATGCGGATGTGCTGGAATCGATGTGAGGCAGTACGAAAGGAATACCCCGAAGTTCGACCTTTATCAGTATTTCCAGGGAGCCACCACAGGGTGGGGGATTGTTCTTGATCGCAACGGCAGGCTCACTAGGCAATTTGTGGTGACCATTGACGGCCAGGTTGATGATGGCGGCGATCTGATAATGGAAGAAGACTTCGATTGGAGTGACGGTAAAAAATCAAAACGGATCTGGCGAATCAGCAAAGAGGGTGACCCTTCTTATGTTGGCCGCGCCGGGGATGTAATTGATAAGGCCCAGGGTATTGCCTACGGAAATGTTCTAAGCTGGAACTAAGGATTTTGTGTTTGGCGCTGAAACCATTCTCGCCCGTCAGCATTCTCCAGAGGGAATTACCAAGTTGCGGAAGGATATTAACATGCTGCATGCGGCCTACCGGGATGTTCAGAAGGGTGACAGTTATTATTTGTGTTATGACGCGCCGCGGCGCCTGACCACCCTGACCCTGAATGACACCGAATTGGTTGCTGTTCCCTCAAAAGAATTTGCCGAGGCTTATTTTGGTATATGGCTGGGAGCGGTTCAACCCATTAACGAAAAGTTGAGAAACCGGCTACTGAGTGGATCAGGGGGAAATCTGGAGGCCAAATAAAGGTCGTGCGCAGGGTCTCCGGAATGTGCTGGATATCAAGCGACACGGACTGGAATCAACCGAAGGGAGAATCATGAAATCTGCCATCTACGTAGGAGAGATTGCCCACAGGAGGAATCTGCCGAAAGTCCACCGTTTCCGTTATCCCTTCTTCATGTGGTTTCTCAATCTTGATGAGCTTGAAGGGTTGCCGAACCTGGGCCGGTGGTTTTCAGTGCAACATTGGGCGATCAGCCGCATGCAACGGAGCGATTATTTGGGCGATCCACAGCGGCCACTTGCCGATGCGGTGCGGGCACGGATGTTGGAGCTAACCGACCATCCGGTTACCGGCCAGGTTTGCGGCTTGATGAATATGCGTACCTTGGGACTCTATTTCAGCCCGGTGAATTTCTACTACGGATTTGATGGAGATGGCCGCTTCACTCATTTTCTCGCCGAGGTTTCAAACACTCCTTGGAATGAGCGACACCATTACGCTTATCATGTAGCCGACGGCCGTTATGAATTGACGCAGTCCAAAGCCTTTCAGGTTTCACCGTTTAATCCCCTGCAGCAGCAGTATCGTTGGCGGATCGGTCCGCCAGGGGAAACGGTCGGTGTTTCCATAACAGTCAGTGATGGGCGCGGAGAAATATTTGAGGCCCGTCTGCAACTTGAAAGGCAACAGCTGGACAAAGTCACCGTTTGCCGTTTGCTGCTGAAAAAACCGATTATGACCGCCTTTATTGTCGGCGGCATCTATTATCAGGCTTTGAAAATATATTTAAAAGGCATTCCTTACGTTCCTTATGAAAAGGAGGCAGTATGAACAGTGCAGCCACCAGTGAGAGATGTACCGCAACCATTAAAGCTAAAGCGCCATCCTTTATTGATCGGTTGGCAAAACACATGGTTTTCCGATTGCTAGGAGCCATGAAGTTCGGTCAAATTGCGATCAAGGACGGTGAAGGACGGTGGACGTTTGGGACAGACGAGATCCTCGCCGCGCAAATAACCGTGCGTGATTCGACCTTCTACCGACAGGTCGTGTTCGGCGGATCAATTGGTGCAGGGGAAGCGTATATCGATCATCTCTGGGACGTTGACGATCTTGCAGTTCTGTCGAGGATTATGGTGCTGAATATGGACCTGCTGGATCGCATGGAACGTGGCCTGGGCTGGGTTCTGCAAATCTTTCGGCTCCTTGGACACGCCGTTAACAACAATTCGCGTAAAGGATCAAAACGCAATATTCTTGCCCACTATGACCTTGGCAATGAAATGTACCGGGCCTTTCTCGACCCGACCATGATGTATTCATCCGCCATCTATCCAAATGCCTCAAGCACTCTTGAAGAAGCGTCACATTATAAGCTGGAAAGCATTTGTAAGAAACTCGACCTGCAGCCGACCGACCGGGTGATTGAGATAGGCTCCGGCTGGGGCGGTTTTGCCATTCACGCCGCCCGCAATTACGGCTGCCATGTTACCACCACAACTATATCTGACGCCCAATATGCGGAAGCGAAGAGCCGCATTGCCGCAGCCGGACTTGCCGATCGTATCACCCTGTTACAAAGCGATTACCGGGATTTACACGGCAGCTTTGATAAGCTTGTGAGTATTGAGATGGTTGAGGCGGTAGGACGCAAATATTTGCCGACGTTCTTTAAAAAATGTGGCGAGTTGCTGGCCGATAACGGCACGATGCTGCTTCAGGTAATCACCATACGCGACAATAAATATGACCAGTATGCTCGGTCCGTCGATTTCATCCAACGCCATATCTTTCCCGGCGGTCACGTTCCGTCAGTGACAAAAATGCTCAACCTGATTACTCTGAAGACCGATATGGTAGTGCGCAGCCTCGAGGACTTTGGCCTTGATTATGCCAGGACTCTGCGCGACTGGAGGTGGCGTTTTACCAAGGCCTTCCCCTCCCTTCGGGAACACGGCTACGATGAGCGCTTTAGGAGACTTTGGGAGTATTATCTCTGTTACTGTGAAGGAGGTTTCCAGGAACGTTCGATCAGCGTTGTTCACCTTGTGGCAAGTCGGCCGGCAAACCGTGGCGGAACGGTGCGCAGGTGAATCCATTCATCAATGTCGGGATTAACCAGGCAATCTGGTTTCTTTGCGTCCTCGAGGGCAACGCCGGGGCGCTTTTTGCCCTGCCCCTCTTGGTTCTGAACATTCTTCTTTCTCGCCATAGGCGAGCTGACCTGCAGATGATTGGTCTGCTGCTGCTTATAGGTGTACTTATCGACGGCACCCTTCAGGCCATCGGTTTCTTCAGCTTTACCTCTGCGGGTTTTCCGATACCTCTGTGGCTGGCGGTTGTCTGGGTAGCTCTGGCCGCCCTCCCACATCACAGTCTGGCGTGGATGAAAAAGCGAATGTTGCTTTCGGCGCTCTTTGGCGCCCTCGGTGGACCACTTGCCTACTGGGCTGGAGTTCGACTTGGCGCGGCGACCTTCCGCTGGCCGCTGCTTTCTTCACTCGCGCTACTGGCCGTGGTTTGGGCATTCTTATGGACAGGGGTTATGGCTGTTGCCGCTCGGCAAACAATACGTCAGCCTGATAATATTGTATCACCGGGCTGATCCTTGGCCGACTGCGAGCTCGGCCATAACAAAAATAATAAAAAGCGCTGCAAACTCTCATTCAATCAAGATTTGCAGCGCTTTTTGTGGATCAGATAGGCTATGAAAAATTACCAGCGATCGGTACCGATAAAATCGTTAACATCACTGCAGGTTGCGCGCTCGCTTTCGGAAAGTTTATCAAGATCTCTTCTATCATCGTTACTATCAGCGACACATACATACTCATGACCTTCTTTATCATTTACCCATACCAGGGATCCTAAATCACCTTTCATAATACACCTCACCGGTTGTTTAATTGTTTGGGAAAAAGCATCATTGGATGCTCTCCGTTGCCTAAGACTTGTAAACCCGATCCACCGCAAGGCAACGGCTAATATTAAAGAGGCTATTGATAGTAAATACTACCAATAGCTGTTTGTGGCTACCGGTCGGTCATGGTTTCGGCAAACTGTTAAACTGCTGCCGGATCTCCTCCAGTCGGCTGCGATTCTTACCCAAATCCGAGTATCCGAGACGGGAAGCGGAGCGCACCTGAATCAGCCGCTGCTGAATATCCAGCAGGAATTCCCCGTCATCGACGAACAAGGTGCTACGGAATTTAACGCGCAAGTAACCGGGACGCTCTTCGATGATCGTGGTATCTCCCCGACGGATAAGCGTCTGCCTCAGGCGGGCAAAGGCCGGAGCAGGGTCGTTGCTGAAAACGAGCGGCGCTATACGATGCCCTTCGTCCACAGCCTGACTCGACACACAATTGGGTGAACCGGAGCACTCTGTCAACCGGCCATTTCGTGCTCCAAGGTTGTCGTGCCTTTCCCCGGCGCAAGCCGCAAGGAAACTCGATAAAATGCTCATCAGTATGATCCTTCGCAGATGGTGTATCATTGGCAACCGTCTTTTGCTAAATCATTCATCAAGCGTACTACCGCCAGTTCCTTGGCTTTAGCTTCAATATCGACAGTCATTATCCGTTCCCGCCAACAGATCGGGACATCCACCGGATTTATATAATCAGCGTGCGGTTTGGGATCACTTCCCCCCCAGCCAGCCCTCGGCGACGAAAGGTGGCAATATTGCTCCCTTCCAAGGTTCTGCCAGGTTGCACCGGCAAGCCGAGTTGCTTCTTCAACCGACAGCCCATCCGGTTTGCAACGGTGGTGATGGACATCATACACCAGCGGAATGGAGAGTTTTTCGCACACCGGCAGCAGGTCAGATACGGTATAGCATACATCATCGTTTTCCAGGGTCAAGCGGCTCCTGACATTTTCCGGCAAACCGGTAAACACCTGGCAAAAACGCATCAGGGCCAGGGATTTGTCGCCATAAACCCCACCAGCATGAAGATTGATGACTTCGACTCCAACCACCTCCGCCAACCAGGCCTGGTGATCCAGTTCTCTAATGGAATTGGCAACTACCGCCGGGTGCGGTGATGAGAGGACAACAAACTGATCGGGGTGAAAGCTGAGACGGATGTCATGCAGCTGAGAAAAAGACCGTGTGGCGTAAAGCAGGTTGGCAATTGTATCTGCATCGGGCAGATCAGCGAGCGAATAGCCCACATCGGGATGAGTCATCCGGGGAAACAGCGGCGACATAATGCGAAAGGCGCCGATACCCAGGCGGTGGACGGTTTGCACAGCCCGTACCAGATTCTGGGTATTACTCTGACAGATCCCGGACAGCTTTTTGAGCTGCTCGCCGCGCGGCAAAACGGAGAGCGTCTTGGCGGTGGTTGTCCGGAAGGCAATTTCCTCATCTTTGAACAGACAGCACAGGCCAAACCGCATGGTATTCCCCTTGCCACATAACGCATATTTTCAAACAGAGTTGCATTAACAACTTATTCTGATACCATAAGTCGTATTCCTTTTTCTTCACACGGTTTTCTGCCCGGTTTTCCATCCGCCGGTTTCGCCCCAAGGCCGTATTGCCTTGGCGAAGAACCCTGTCGATTCACTTCCTGGAGGTATGCAAACCACAATGACCACTTCCGATAGCTCTCCTGATATCCTGAGGGAACTCAGCCGCAACCAGCCGCTCAACGTTCTCGCCATGGCTGCTGGTTCTATATCTTATGCCAATTTAACCTTTTCTGTTGCTCACCCATTTGACAATCTCTGATTGTTTTTTTCTTTGGCTAGTCTTGCAATTTCTCTTGGCAAGGTTACTAATAGTTGAATAACTGCCACAATATCTGAAAAGCCTCAAGAATTTAGAAAGATACCTCCTCGGTTCTGAGGCACTACTGAAAAAACAACCTCTTGATTGGCTCGTTGAAAGGATGGAGGAAATCTTTCAACCATGATTGAGGCAAGAAAAGCCGTTCAAAAAAATTCCCTTTTCGACAATTCTTCCAGCCGTTGCTGCTAATGCCTCCTGGAGAAAACCTAAAATAAACCTCTGATAATTACCGGGCTATGGACTTCTTTTTTGTGACTATCACCCGGCTCGGCTCGCTATATTTTCTTTTGCCACTCTCTGTGCTGCTCTGGTCTGGTAAATCCGGGCAAGCAATTTTGCTCAGTTTCAGTTTGGTGATCACCATTATTTCTGTCCATGTGGCAAAACTGATGTTTCGCCGACCGCGACCGAACCCCTTGTGGCGATGCCCTCTGACTGGTCATTTCCGAGCGCTCATACAGCCCAGGCCACTGCCTTTTTCTTGTCGGTGTCGTTGATCGCGTTTCAGGTCCTGCCGCCGGTCTGGGCAACCATTTTTGCCATCTTGAGTCTGCTGTTCGTCGGCATTGTCGGATATTCACGTATCTACCTTCAGGTGCACTACGTTTCCGATGTATTGGCGGGGATGGTTTTGGCAGCTCTCATTGTATCAGCGGTGCGGTTAATTATCTCCCTCATGCCATAACTCCAGAGGATATAGCATCTTTGCTGACAACAATCTAATATCATTGATAAAGATAAAGCTAAAACGGAGCATTAAACGTGCGAAACAAATTTCTCGGGCAAGGAGAAGGTGGTTATCACCCGCTTCGCAAAATACAGGTCTGCCTTTCCGGCCTGCGTTATGCCATCCGTTATGATTTCAGCGTCGCCTACAAGGTCTATCTTTCTCTGTTAATGCTCCTGATCTGCTTTTTTCTCCGCCAATGGATTGATTTTCTTCTCATCATGGCAGCCACCGGACTGGTGCTCATCGCTGAAATGTTCAACAGCGCCATAGAAGCTTTGTGCGATTTCATCGAGACAAATGAAAACGAGAAAATAAAAGTAATTAAGGACATATCTGCAGCGGCTACAGGTATTTCCATTCTTCTCTGGGTCGTTGTGTTAGTTGTTGAACTTAGCAACTTTTGGAAGGTCTTCAATGCCTAGAGATCATTGGCCGGCATCCCCCAGGGCAGACAGCAAATTGATTTCCGGTTCCACGCTGTAGCAACAATCACCGTTGATCTCTGCAGGAGATAATTAACAATGCCAGAAAACATTACAAAACCAGATGGTATGCTGTGGCATGCCTCATCAGATCAGGATGTCCTATCCGAGTTACAGACACGCCTCAGCGGGTTGAATGGCAGTGAAGCAGCAGAGAGGCTGCAACGCTATGGCGCCAACACGCTCCTTCGCAAAGGAAGCGATAGTCCCTGGCTGATTTTCTGGCGTCAGATAAATAACCCGATTGGCTGGCTCTTGATTGCTTCTGGTGCATTAGCGATTGGGCTGCAAAAAATCACTGATGCCCTGGTGGTTTTCAGTGCGGTGGGTGTAAACGCTCTTATCGGTTTTATGCAAGAATACCGGGCTGGACAAGCAATCGAAGCACTAGCCGCCATGATACCGGAATTTGCAACCGCACTGCGGGACGGGCAGTCAATTGCCGTTCCCGCCGAAAGCCTGATCCCTGGCGACCTCGTGACCTTGCAGAGCGGCGACAAGGTTCCTGCTGATCTGCGGTTGATCAGGGTAAAGCACCTCCTGGTCGAAGAAGCCGCTCTCACCGGTGAGTCACTGCCTGTTGCAAAGAGAAGCGATGCAGTTGACCGGGATGCGCCCCTTGGTGACCGGATCGGTATGGCCTTTAGCGGAACGCTTGTTCTACAAGGAACTGCCACCGGGGTAGTGGTTGCGACCGGCGGCAGCACAGAGCTGGGCCGGATCAATGCCCTGCTCAACCAGACCAGGCAGCTGGAGACTCCTCTGACTCGTCAACTGGCCAAAGTCAGCAATGGCATTACCGCTGCTGTAGTGGTTATAGTAGCCGTCCTCATAAGTTTCGGCATCTGGATCAAAGATGCCCCCCTCGGCGAATCTCTCATGGTTGCTGTTTCTCTGGCGGTGGCGGCAATCCCCGAAGGTCTGCCGGCTGTCATTACCATATGCCTCGCCATAGGCGTTCGGCGCATGGCCGAAAGGCATGTGGTAGTCCGACACCTCCCGGCGGTGGAAACCCTCGGCTCCACCACTGTTATCTGTTCTGACAAGACCGGCACCCTGACCCGCAATGAAATGACTGTGCAGGTGGCATGGCTAGCTGAGCAGGAATACCAGTTTTCCGGCATCGGCTATGCACCAGACGGGGAAATCGAACGCGATGGTGCCCGCCTGACCGAGCTCCCGACCGCCCTGCATGATCTACTCACCATAGCCGTCCTCTGCAATGATGCCGTAGTGCGCCTTGAGGAAAACATCTGGACCATCACCGGAGACCCAACCGAGGCGGCGCTGGTTGTTGCCGGAGGAAAAGCAGGCCTTTCGGGCCAAGATCTCCGCAGTCACCATGCTCGCTTGGACGTGATCCCGTTCGAGTCGGACAGCAAATTCATGGCCACCCTGCACAAGATTGACGGGAAAACCCATATCCTTCTGAAGGGTGCTCCGGAAACTGTCCTTGAGCGCTGCAACCTGAGCGAAGCGGAGTTGCGCCGAATCAATGACGCCATGGCCACCTACGCCCGCCAGGGCATGCGGGTGATCGCCTTTGCACAAAAGAAAAACGTTTCCGCGGATCAGATCCAACCGGAAGCCATCCGTGGTGATTTGCTGTTTGTAGGTTTACTCTGCATGATCGACCCACCCAGAACCGAGGCGATGGACGCCATCCGGGTCTGCCATAGCGCCGGAATTACGGTCAAGATGATAACCGGTGATCATCCTGTGACCGCCGAGGCAATCGGTCGCCAACTCGGTCTGTTGCCGCAGGGACAAAGCGCCATATCAGGCCGTGATCTAGTCGGTCTTACCGAAAAGCAGATGCAGGATGCGGCCTTGAGTACCAATGTCTTTGCGAGGGTGTCTCCGGAGCACAAGATCCAGCTTGTCGAGGCCCTGCAGGCCCAGCGCCATGTCGTTGCCATGACCGGTGACGGCGTCAATGATGCACCGGCCCTCAAGCGCGCCGACATCGGCATTGCCATGGGTATAACCGGCACAGCGGTATCGAAAGAAGCAGCCAAGGTTGTACTTATGGACGACAACTTCGCTTCCATCACGGCAGCAGTAGAGGAGGGACGCCGAGTCTACGACAACCTCATTAAATCCCTGGCCTTTATACTGCCCACCAATCTTGGCCTGGCCTGCACCTTGTCGGTTGCGATGTTCTTCTTCCCGACAATTCAGGTTGATGGTGTCAACGAACTCCTCATGGCCATATCCCCCAGCCAGACCCTGTGGATCAATCTGGTGGCAAGTGTTACTCTGTCAATTCCTCTGGCCTTTGAGGTGCTCGAGCCTAATGCAATGCAGCGACGGCCTCGCTCTCCCGACGAACCAGTGTTTTCGGGTTTCATTGTCACCCGCTTGATTATTGTCGGGATCCTCATGGCGGCAGGTGCTTCCGGGCTGTTCCTCTGGGAGTACTATCGTATCGTCGGCCCAGAGCCAGTGACGAGCGCCCGACATGCTCTAGCCCTTTCCGAAGCGCAGACCCTCTGTGTGACAAGCATCACCTTCACCCAGATTTTTTACCTGCTCAACTGCCGTTCCCTGCACTCCTCGCTCTTTGCCCAGGGTTTTTTCAGCAACCCGCCTGTATTTATCGGCATCGGCATTCTGCTAATGCTTCAGGCGTGCTTCATTTATCTTCCGCCGCTTCAGACGCTTTTTGACTCCGCGCCCCTCGATGGCCGGGCCTGGATGTTCGCAATGGGGGTCGGGGCAATCGTGCTGCCAATGATATCGCTTGACAAGTGGATCAGAAATCGCAGAAGTGCAGGCGTAAACGCTAACATAAAGGAGATGGGATGATAGGAGCCATCAAGAAATTCGAGAGAGTCATTATTTTCTCTCTGGTGATCATGATGTCTTTGGTTGTATTGCTCGCAACCATCGAACTGGGATGGATCATCATTAAAGACATTTTCACCCCGCCGCTTTTTCTTCTCGAAATCAATGAGCTTTTCGAGATATTCGGCCTGTTCATGCTGGTGCTTATCGGCATCGAACTCCTGGAAACCATTGCCAAGACCTACACCAACCAAAACGCCAACCATGCAAAAATTGTCTTGGCCGTTGCCATTATCGCCATCGCCCGCAAGGTCATCATCCTGGACGTTGAGAGTTACTCCGGTCAGTCTCTGATGGGGATAGCGGCGATCATTCTGGCGCTGTCCATCGGTTATTATCTGATACAGCGCAAAACAGGTTCGACAGAACTCACCAAAAAAGAAGGCGATTGAGATCGGGCAAGAAAAAACCATTCAGTTTTTCAATACCGATTTTATAGTACTGCCAACCGAGGAATTAGACAACAACCCCTCACTGGCACCGATGACAATCAAAGCGCATTGATGCGCTACAGCCTGATTGAGGATGACCTCGACCACACATCCCCTTATTTGAACGATCTCATTGAGGAGGAGCAAGGCGACATGATGCGAAAGGCCCCTACACCCAGACGTGAATGATTTGCAGAGCCTGCAACAAACTCTTAGAATTACTGTGACAGATCCCGGACAGTTTTTTCAGATGCTCGCCGCTCGACATAACGGAGAGCACCTTGGCGGTGGTTGTAATTCGATTTAGCTTTCATGTTGACACTTAAACATAATATTTAATCTAGTATTACAGGCTTTTATACAATAAAGATGTGACGTCTTGAATGTATTTTGGAATAAGAATGGCATTTTTTCTTATTTTTGAACAGACAGCACAAGCCAAAACGCATGGTAGTAAACAGAGTTCCATTCACAACATTTTCTGATACCATAAGTCGTATGCCTTTTTCTTCACACGGTTTTCTTCCCGGTTTCGCTCTGAAAGAGAGTATTGTTTTGGCGAACAATCCTGCCAGTCCACTTCATGGAGGTATGCAACCGACAATGACCACTTCCGCTAAATTCCCGAATATCCTGCAAGAGCTCTGCAGCAACCAGCCGCTCGCCGTTCTCGCCACTGCAACTGGTTCGGCCCCTTATGCCAATTTGGTGGCCGTTGCCTTCGCCCTCGACTTGCACCACCTTTATTTCGCCACCTCCCGCGCCACCAGGAAATGGCACAATCTCTCGTTTAACCCGCAGGTATCCTTGCTCATGGACAATCGAAGCAACCAGGTAGCAGATTTCAACAAGGCCGCCGCGGCAACAATTCTCGGTACGGCCAAGGAACTGATCGGAGTGGATCGTGAAGAGGGGCAGAATCTCTATTTGACCAAACATCCACACCTCACCGATTTTTTAGCTGCGCCGGATTGCGCTTTGTTCCAGGTGAGGATTGCTCAGATTTATCTGGTAACCCACTTTCAAGAAGTCATGCAATTCGATTTTTCATCATGATCTGCCTTAGGGATGATCGCATCGACCTTGCCGAGACCGATCGCTCACTAATGCCAGCCCCTGGCATCTGCAGTTGACGGAGGTTCGGTAATGATTATCAATGAAGACATTTAACATCTCTGCGTCGGCAGCCCGATCGAACAGATTGAGCAGGAGGTTCCATGAAGTTCATCGCCATTGTTGCAGTCATCGCCCTTCTCGCCTCGTGTGCTCTCTCCCAGCGTGGGGCTGCCCCCGAACCACCACCGCTGCAGACCGTGGCCCATGTCGACCTCAACCGTTACCTTGGCCTGTGGTACGAGATCGGCCGTTACCCGAACAACTTCCAGAAAGGCTGCCTGGGCAGTACAGCCATGTACGCAGCTCGTCCGAACGGTGAGATTGATGTACTGAACAGTTGCCGGGACGAGCAGGATGGCAGTTTGCGTGAGGCCAAGGGGCGGGCTTGGGTAGTAGACAACGCAAGCAACGCTCGCCTCAAAGTCTCTTTTTTCTGGCCTTTCCGGGGAGACTATTGGATCATCGACCTGGGGAAGGAGTACGAATACGCAGTTGTTGGAACCCCCAACAGGAATTATCTGTGGATACTCAGCCGTACCCCGGAAATGAATCCTGAAATTCTTGAAAAGATCCTACAGAATGTCGAAAAACTGGGATTTGTCCCGAACAACCTGCTGCTCCCGTAAAGGAGGCGCTTTCTATGAACGCAGTTTTCTGGCTGAAGCTCTATCTGCTCACTATTCCAGTATTTTTCGCCATTGACATGATCTGGCTCGG
>JANOIV010000033.1:0-40292 GCA_031407875.1 Desulfobulbaceae bacterium
TCCACGACCTTTTGCGGCGCTTTTTCGGCGTAGGCGATGTTAAAGCCCAGCATGACAAACAGGGCGATGCCGATAACTGCTGTATTCTTCATTGTTTGGCTCCTTGTATAATTGTGGTGCAAAGAAATAGCTTTTTCAGGGGTTCCTAAAAAAGCCCCGCCTAACCGTTTGTAAATGAATCTGCCCGTAATACTCACCTGCTCATGAGTCTATCATTTTCTCACAACCATCAGATCAATGCCAAAAACACCAGAAAAATGTCTCCTTGAACTTTTCAGCGCGGTGGCGCATCTTGCGTTTAACTGCCGGAAGAGATGTCTACACTGCTGATCTTTTCTACGGACCGTATTTCAGTTGCTGACAACCAAACGAACCTTAAGGGAAAAAACAGAACAACAAAACGGATGTTCATATTTTCCTGCTGCTCAGACAGCCTGGAAGACATATGCGCCGATGGTCGTTCCTTATCATCGGCTATATTCAGCGCCTTGTCAAAAGTCGGGATCTTTTTTCTGGATACGACATGCTTCTCATCACCTGCCAGGCATGAACCGGGAAGTATCATCCGAACATCCTCCCAGAAGGGGGAGGCTGTTCGGACAGTTAAGCCCAACGGCCCCGACAAACTCCTGGGCTGTAGATTTGACAGGCACACAGATGACGCTGATCAGCTTATCTGTTTGTCTTGGAGCGGGGCAACGTCGCCGATGGTCGTCCTGCCGGTGGTCTTGGCAGCCTGAAAACAGGCCCGATCCGCGATATTGCTGCCCTTATATTCTTTGCCGCCTTCGATGACGCCGGTGAACAAATTCCCTTCGGTATCACAGATAAAAACGCCTGATATGCCGTCCCTAAAGACTCAGTTGGCAAAATAGTTCCGGCGCAATACATTCCAAATTTGTACAGCCGGGTTCAGTTCCGGTGAATACGGTGGCAGCCTTACCAGTGTCACACTTTATGGAATTACAGGATCCGTGCTTCTGTGGGATGATGCTTCATCGACAACCATGGCGATAAATTCTTTCTTGTACGCCTCGCTGACCCGGGCCAGAAAGTGGGTCATGTTCTCCGTATTCATCTTCTCGGACGTCATAAAGTAGAGGCAACCATCCCACGGGCCGACAGCGGCGTATTCGTAGCGGAATTCCCGTGTCAGGGGCAGGTTCACGATCAGGCGATGAGGAGCAGGAGCCCGACATGATCGAGGGTCGCTCATGCTGCCAAAGCGGTCCTCAGCTTGAAACATAAGCCGCGCCGGTAGTTGGTTGTTCGTTTTTCAAGCAGGCGTCAGCCACTGTTCCGGGAGTTTCTCTCCAATGGCAAGAGCAGGCAACGAGGGGAGGAGTGTCGGCAGTACCTCCTCTCCATGCTGCCCTAGTTGAACAGTTAGGGCGTGCCATCCCGGTATCCCGTCAAGAAGGCTTGACCTCAACAAAGGCTATACAGATGATAATCCTAACTCTGCGCAACACAATATTGACAGCGGTGTAGTAATGATGATACTTCGTAGAGAAAAGAAAGATAATTTATGAGAAACATAATAAATATCTGCTACTCCATTGACTTTCTTCCATTAAAGTATATCATCAAAGGGGGCATAAATAAATATTCAGTAACCAAAGGAGGAATGTATGACTCTTACAAAAGCAGATCTTGTTCAGCAGGTATATAAAAATCACGATAATCTGACCAAAGCCCAGGCAACAGATTCGGTTGAGGCATTTCTTCGTCTGTCCAAAAATTCCCTCATTAATGGATCGGATCTCCTGCTGAGCGGGTTCGGCAAATTTAATGTGAAAGACAAGAACTCCCGCCGAGGGCGCAATCCTCAGACAGGCGATGAACTCACACTTGATGCCAGAAGAGTTGTGACTTTTAAACCATCGGGGATTTTACGAGACAAAATCAATGCAGCTTGAGCCCTGATTCGCCATCACCTTTAAGCATCCCCTTGTTTTGATTTTATCCCCGTAATGACAGATATTTTTTCATTACGGGGATTTTTTTCTCATCTCAGTAAAGAACTCTCCCGTCTTTCTAGGATGCATGTGTTGTCCATCCGTTATATATTATATCTCTTGCTCCATCGATGAAAAACCTGCCCCTCTTATTAATCAACCTCGATCTCGTTACAGATTCGCACCACTGGGATATACACCCCTTCCTTCCACCTGGCATTCCAGCCGACCTTGCCGAATCATTCAAAGAAACAGGTATACTCCAACCGCCTATCCTCTATGAACAAAGCGAGGGTAGATATGAGATCCTTTCCGGAAGAAGGCGCATTCTGGCAGCACGAGAGATCTGTCACTTGTTAGAGTGCTCCTGTCTTGTGGTTCCGCAGACAACACCTCCCCACGAGTTGCTTTCGCTGCTTCTCGAAAGCCAGCGCCTTTCTTCTGTATTTTCTCCTATGGAAAGCGCCTATTTTTTCAGCATTTGCCTTCAATACCTGTCGCTTGCAGAACTGGCGAAGGCCTTTCTCTTTAAAATGACAGGGAAGAGCAGCATCTCGATTCTGAAAAAATACCAGCAACTGTTATTTCTTGAAAAAGAAACCCAGCAACTCGTCCACAGCCTGTTCATCACTGAAAGCATGGCCCTGGACCTCCTGAAGATCAGCCCTGAGGATAGAATCAGGCTCAGCAGATTGTTCCGGGATTTTCAATTGGGCGGAGGAAAACAGAAGCGACTTTTTATGCTTCTCAGAGATATCTGTCAACGGCATTCAACATCCATCTCAATATTCTTGGAACGACCGGAAATCACCGAAATACTCAGGCACAAGGAGATGAATAATCCGCAAAAAATACAGAAGCTCTTGTCACTCCTGCAACAATTTTCGACCCCATCGTACCAGGCGGATGAGAACTCTTTTAGATCACAGATCAACCAGCTCAAGCTCCCTCAGTTTTGCGGGGTGCAGCACAGTCAGGCCTTTGAAACGGATGAGGTAGTGTTGACTATCAGATTTGAAGATATTGAACTGCTCAGGAAATCCTGGCCGGAGTTGCACGGCGTGCTGCAGAAAACATTGAATCAAGAGCGATAATCGAGCCTGCCGGAGACCATCATATCCTCCCCGAGACGCCGATAGCGGACATCAGACAGTCTGGCGGCTGTTTCGCTGCCGGCACTCTCGAAACCCGTCACAACAGAAACACCCAGTTCACCGGCAAAGACCGGGGCATAGAAAAGGTGGGCATAATCATATAATTGCTGTCGCAGCATGGCACCGTGGATTCGGGCGCCACCCTCAACCAGAAGCGATGTTACCCCATTTTTCCCGAGAAGCTGCAGGACCTGGCTCAGATCAATACCACCATCTGCATATTTATCAACCCGGCAGACGATGACACCTTTCTCTTCCAGGCGGGCGACTTTATCAGCATCAACTTGATTCCCACAGAAAATCCATGTTGGAGCTGACGATTTTTGCAGCACAACCCTCGCCTTCTCGGAAATGGAAAGCCGACTGTCCACCACGACCCGTATGGGATCCTTGCCTTTCTTTCCTGATGACAACCGGGTGGTGAGCGAAGGGTCATCGATTGCCACCGTACCTATCCCGACCATGATAGCATCAGTCACGTCACGAAGTCGGTGGACTGCCGCCAAAGACTCAGGTCCAGTCATCCAGCCGGTCTTTCTGCCTTGAAAGGTGATTTTGCCATCAAGGCTCATCCCTGCCTTCATCACAACCCAAGGCCTGCCTGTGGTAATGTGTTTGATGAATGGTCTATTGAGAGCTCGGCATTCCTGTTCCATCATCCCTGATGTCACGGTAATCCCCTTGCTCATCAAGTATTCTGCCCCCCGCCCCTGCACGAGGGGGTTTGGATCTACCATCCCCATGACCAGCCGTTGAATTCCGCTTGCGGCAATTGCCTCACAGCAGGGAGGAGTCCTTCCGGTATGGGAGCACGGCTCAAGGGTTACGTAGAGAGTAGCGCCTTGAGCGTCGCCTCCAGCCTGACGAAGGGCATGGATCTCGGCATGCGGTGTGCCGACTTTTTTATGGTAGCCTTTGCCAATGATCTTCCCTTCTTTGACAATGACTGATCCGACACTGGGATTAGGGGACGTCCTGCCGATACCTTTTCTGGCCTCATTTAGGGCCATCCGCATAAAAAAACTATCTGTCTCTGAAGTCATGCTCAGATCTCGCATCCAGGAGTGATTTGAGCTCATCCATGAATTCGTTCACATCTTTGAACTGACGATAGACTGACGCAAAGCGAACATAGGCAACTTCATCCAGCCCAGGCAGATATTCCATAACCCATTCGCCGATAACCTGTGACGAGACTTCCTTCGAGCCATAGTCCTGGAGTTTATGCTCAATTTCATCAACAAACTGATCGATCTTGTCCCGGCTGACCGGTCTCTTCTCACAGGCCTTCTCTAATCCGAGCACCATTTTCTGTCTGTCCCAGGCCTCTCTCCGCCCATCTTTTTTTACCAGCATCGGCATCATTACCTCCAACCGTTCATAAGTGGTAAAGCGCTGGTTGCATATCAGGCATGATCGCCGTCTCCGGGTAATAGTGTTTTCCTTGTTCAGGCGGGAGTCGATCACTTTGTTATCAAGATGACCACAATATGGGCACTTCATATGCTTTCCCCTTAAGACCGAGAATATCCAGAACCACCATCCTCAGAATATGTGCAGGGTGTTTCTGGCACGAATTATCTGACAACAAGTCAGCGTCTGATTTTCGAAAGTGTAGCAGAAATGTGAGTATTTTGCTGTAACTCTTCATTTTACGAGAACAGCGACCGGGTAGACGTATCAATCAGTAATTCCATGCGACCACTGGTGGTAAAGGCATAAAAGTAAAATTAGATAGTACGAAATAGACGATCGCGGCTCATATACAACCGCATAAAACAACACGAGCCGACATCACATTTGCAATGCCGGCTCGTAACAGTAATTTTTCAGGGCCTGTCAGCGCTCAGAGTACTTTTCAATACGCTGCTGGTGACGTCCACCTGAGTAGGAGGTAGCAAGCCATACCTTGACAAGTTCCATTGCAACCCCCTCACCGATTACCCGGGCACCAAGACAAAGGATATTGGCGTTGTTATGTTCCCTGCTCATCCGAGCCGTATATTCATCATGACAGATGGCCGCCCGAATCTTCCGATTGCGGTTGGCCGCCATGGACATACCAATACCTGTTCCGCAGATCAGGATGCCGAAATCACAATTTTCTGCTGTTATCTCTGCAACAACCAGATCAACATAGTCCGGATAATCGACGGATTGTAGAGAGTGACAGCCCTTATCCACCACCTCGTGTCCCAGAGAGAGAAGCAGTTTCGCCATCGTCTCTTTGAGAGAGAAACCGCCATGATCTGCACCCAGCGCGATTTTCACAGGTCCTCCTTGGAGAGTCTCATTCTCCTTTGAAACGCTTCATGGCAACTACGGCGTTGGTACCGCCGAAGCCAAAAGAGTTGGACAATGCCGCATCAATCTGCATTTCACGGGCCTGATTGGGCACATAATCCAGATCACACTCAGGGCTTGGTTCAACCAGATTGGCCGTTGGCGGCGCAATTTGGTCATTGATACTCAAGGCAGTAAAAACCGCCTCAATGCCGCCTGCAGCCCCAAGCATGTGCCCCGTCATGGATTTTGTTGAACTGATGGCCAAACGTCTTGCATGTTCTTTAAAGACTGTTTTAATAGCCAGGGTCTCACACCGGTCGTTGAGCGGGGTTGAGGTGCCGTGGGCATTGATATAATGGATGTCTTCCGGTTTCAATCCGGCATCAACCAGGGCCATATGCATGGCCCTGGCACCTCCCTCACCATTCTCCGGAGGAGCGGCAATATGATAGGCATCACTGCTCAGGCCATAACCGCATATCTCGGCATATATCCGAGCCCCTCTGGCCCTGGCATGCTCGAGTTCCTCGAGAATCAACATGCCGGAACCTTCCGACATGATAAAGCCGTCACGGTCTTTATCAAAAGGTCGCGAGGCCAACTCCGGCTGATCATTTCTGCTGGAGAGGGCCTTCATAGCACTAAACCCGGCAATCCCGAGAGGACAGATAACCGCCTCGGTTCCTCCGGCCACCACGACATCGCACATCCCATACTGGATGTGCCGGAACGCCTCCCCGACAGCATGGGTTCCTGCCGCACAGGCCGTGGTAAGCGTGAGATTGGGACCTTTCGAGCCCAGTTGCATGGATATGTGACCGGAAGGCATATTGGGAATCACCATAGGTATAAAAAAGGGGGTAATTTTTCGTGGCCCTTTCTCAATACATATCTGGTGATATTTTTCAATGGTCGGCAGGCCACCCATTCCACACCCGGTAATGACTCCAACACGTTCACAATTCGCGTCATCTATTTCAAAACCACTGTCGGTGGCAGCCATCATCGCCGCCACAAGACCATATTGCACAAAAAGGTCAAGATGTTTTGAAGTTTTTTTGTCAAGAAAATCATCCACCTGAAAGTCCTTGACCTCGGCGGCTATCTTCACCTGATAGTCAGCCGCATCGAAACGGGTAATCAGGCCCACGCCACTCTTACCCGCACAGATATTCGCCCATGTCTTGGAAACTCCAGTACCCAGGGGGGTTACCAGACCGACACCTGTAACCACAACTCTGCGCTTCACAATAGGATCTCCTTCAAGCTGTATGCCTGCTCAACAGATATGGGTTTGAAATGAGTCTTTCGTTCTCTTTCTTATTTCAGCTTTTTCACGTAATCAATGGCATCCTGGACGGTTACGATCTTCTCGGCATCCTCATCCGGAATCTCGATATCAAACCCTTCCTCCATAGCCATGATGAGCTCGACCAGATCAAGGGAATCGGCACCCAGATCATCAACAAAAGAGGCATTGGGAACAACCTTGTCTTTCTCAACACTTAACTGCTCTACGATAATATCAATCATTTCTTGTTCTACAGCCATTGTCATTCTCCCTTAGTATAAAAGTATTTAGAATTTCGGCCACCGGTACTCTCTTTAGAAGTACCAGTCAGGCCAATATCTATCCAAGAATTTATGGGTGTGCCAAAAAGAACCGCCCATAATACAGCTTCACATATACATGCCACCATTCACATGCAACGTCTGGCCGGTCAGATAACGACCGTCATCACCCACCAGATAGGCAACAGCCCCGGCCACATCCTCGGGGGTACCAAGCGAGCCCAGAGGTATCTCTTTCTTGAGTTGCTCCTGAATCTCTTCCGGTAACAAATCAGTCATGTCGGTTATAATATAACCAGGGGCTACACTGTTGACCGTAATATTTCTCGAAGCGAGTTCCCTGGCCATTGCCTTGGTGATCCCTACGAGACCCGCCTTGGCGGCAGCGTAGTTGACCTGCCCGGCGTTGCCGGTAAAACCTACAACCGAAGTGATGTTCACAATTCGGCCCCAGCGCTGTTTCATCATCGGCTTTGATGCCGCCTTGGCGCAGAAAAATGCACCCTTAAGATTGGTCGCCAATACTGCATCCCAGTCCGATTCTTTCATCCGGGCAACAAGACCATCGCGGGTGATACCGGCATTATTGATCAGCACGTCAATACGCCCTGATTCATCCACGATCTGTTTGAAGGCTACCTGGATCTGCTCGGCATCGGTCACATCAAAGGCCATGATTCTGGCCTTACCTCCTGCCGACTCGATGAGTCCCTTCGTTTCTTCCGCTGCATCGGGCCGACTGACATAATTGATATACACCAGAGCCCCCATGGCTGCAAGACGCAGAGAGATTGCCCGGCCGATTCCACGGCTTCCGCCTGTTACAACGGCAACTTTTCCTTTCAGATTCATGTCCGACGATAGTCCTCAATTTTATTGATCAACTTGGGAATTACCTCGTACAGGTCGCCCACAATGCCGAAATCGGCCACATCAAATATTGATGCATGGGCGTCCCGATTGATTGCCACAATTGTCTCCGATGACTGCATCCCGGCCACGTGCTGGACAGCACCCGAAATACCACAGGCGATATAGAGTTTTGGGGCGACAGTCTTGCCTGTCTGGCCGACCTGATGCGGATAGGGTATCCAGCCTGCGTCAACAACCGCCCGTGATGCTGAGATATTGGCACCCAGAGTATCAGCCAGCTTTTGCAACAGTTCAAAACCCTTCTGGTTTTCCAGACCGCGTCCTCCGGAAACCAGGATATCGGCCTCCTGGATATTCACATTGGTGCCCTGGGCCATGACCTCCTCAACCACCCGAATCCGGCTCTGCAACTGTACCGGTGTCGGAACGACATCAACGATCAGCCCGGTTCTTGCCGCATCGTATTCAAGGGGTTTCATCACTCGGGGGCGCACGGTTGCCATCTGGGGTCGCGACGATGGACAGACGATGGTTGCCATGATATTGCCGCCAAAGGCCGGTCGGGTTTGCATCAAGGCACCATCTTCGTCCCGAATGTCCAGTCCTGTGCAATCAGCCGTCAACCCGGTATTCAGCGTTGTGGCAACACCCGGGATAAAGGATCGGCCGATAGCCGTGGCTCCGGCAAGAACGATCTCAGGCCGGTATTCCTGCACCAGGGCAGTGACCAACGCGGCGTAACGATCTTCAGAAAAATGCCGCAGTTTTTCATGATCGATCCGGTAAACAGTATCCGCTCCGTGGGCTACCAGGATTTTGGCGGTTTCACCGGTGTCTTGGCCAATCAGGACTGCAGTCAGCCGCACACCCCTTCTGTCTGCAAGCCGTCGGCCAACTCCAAGAAGCTCAAGCGCCACCGAGGCAAGAGCCCTCTGCCGGAATTCACAGTAGACCCAGACACCGGACCAGGAAGCAAGATCTGCCTGCACCGATTTTTCCGTACCCTCCATACTCAGGGCCGCGACATCACAGCTCTCAACACAGGCACCACAAAGGGTACAGGTATCGCCAACAACCGCACAGCCATTCTGTATCTCAATCGCAGAAAAAGGGCACTGGTCCGCACATATCCCGCATCCGATACAGAGTTCCTCATTGACTTTCAACATTCCAGAATTCTCCCGCAGTGACTATAGGTACGGAGCAAGCTTGGCGACAAGCTGTTCAATTTGTTGATCAAGATTCCCGGTAAAAATCGCCTTCTCGCCCCTGGCCTGAGGCGGAAATACCTTCATGACTTGAGTGGGAGAGCCAGCAAGTCCGATACAGGCCGGATCTGCGCCGATATCTGCCGCAGTCAGCCTCTTAATCTCGGCCTTTTTCGCCTTCATCTTGCCCTTCAATGAGGGTACCCGGGGTTCATTGATATCTTTGACCACAGTCAGCAAGGCCGGCAAGCCGGTTTCCACGACATCATAGCCATCATCCATCATCCGCTCGACCACAATCTCCTTCCCCGTCACCCGGCGAACCTTCTGGACACAGGCGATACAGGGGAGATCAAGTCGCTTGGCGAGCCCCGGGCCAACCTGGGCCGTATCGCCATCGATCGCCTGTTTGCCACAGAGGATGAGATCGAAGGCCCCCAAGGTCCTGACAGCCTTTTCAAGAGTATATGCGGTCGCCCATGTGTCAGCACCGGCAAAGGCCCGGTCGGAAATCAACACGGCATGATCAGCGCCGCAGGATATTGCCTGCCGCAGAACCTCTTCAGCCTGAGGAGGTCCCATGGTTATGACCGTCACCTCACCACCATGCGTTCCGGTAAGACGTACAGCCTCCTCAAGGGCATACTGATCGTAGGGATTCATGATTGACTGCACCCCCTCGCGAGCAAGCGTATTGGTCACAGGATCCAGGCGGACATCCTGTGCATCCGGCACCTGTTTGACACAAACAATAATATTCATTGCCATAACCTGTTCAATTCTTTTCTGACGGATACTTTCCCGCCCGAGCACTTTTCCGGTCCCCGAAGAGCCGGGGAACTGTTACTACTGAGCATATTCCCGATTGAGTTCCTGGCCGACAACATTCCGCTGGATCTGGTTTGTGCCTTCATAGATCTGCAGGATCTTGGCATCACGCATCATTTTTTCCACCGGGTATTCACACATATACCCATATCCCCCCATGACCTGAACGGCATCGGTCGTCACCTTCATGGCAATGTCCGTGGCAAATACCTTGCACATTGAGGAGGCCTTGGACATGTCCTTCGGATGGGCGTCAATGTGCTTTGCCGCACTGTAAACCAGAGCACGCGCCGCTTCGATTCCGATGGCCATATCCGCCAGCATGTGTTGAATCGCCTGGAAGGCCATGATCGGTTTACCAAATTGCACCCTTTGTTTAGCATACCTCGCCGCGGCGTCAAGTGCTCCCTGGGCGAGCCCGACACCAAGGGCGGCAATACCCGGCCTTGAGGAATCCAGTGTCTTCATGACCGTGATAAAGCCTGAGCCTTGCCTACCGATAATCCTATCCTTAGGGATACGACAATCTTTAAAAATGAGTTCCGTTGTTGACGAAGCCCGAATTCCCATTTTTTTCTCTTTCGGCCCACAGGTGAAACCCGCATCCCCAGCCTCAACAACAAACATGGAGGCGCCACGCGGCCCTTTGCTCCGGTCGGTAATGGCGACTATCGTATAGATCTCGGCTTCACCGCCATTGGTAATCCATTGCTTAGTGCCATTGAGCACCCATGCATCACCATCGAGCACAGCCATGGTCTGAATGCCCGAGGCATCCGAGCCGGCATTCGCTTCGGTCAAGCCAAAGGCCGCAAATTTTCGACCTGAGGCGACATCGGGCAGATATTTCCGTTTCATCTCCTCCGAGCCTGAGATGAGGATCGGATAGATCCCCAGAGAACTGGCAGCAAAGGCTGTAGCCACACCGATACAACCACGCCCGAGCTGTTCCAGGGCTAGGACGATGTCAAAACAGCCACCGCCAAACCCACCGTATTCCTCAGGAATGGGTACACCAAACAGGTCTGCCCGGGCCATCTCGTTGAGTATCGCCCGAGGAAATTCATGCTTTTCATCAAGCTCGGCGCGTTGGGGAATTATCCGTTGGTCAGTTATCTGCCGAGCAATATCGACAATCATCATTTGTTCTTCAGATAAGAAATAATCCATAGCTCTCTCCTGTTTAGGAGCCGTTACGAAATAACCATCACATTTCTGATTATTTCGTAACGGATCCTAAAAATTACGGTTATTTTTGCACAACGGCTTACCACTTAATCAGGGTTGCACCCCAAGTAAGGCCACCCCCGAAAGTACAAAATAAAATCGTATCTCCTGCAGCAATGCGCCCCTCCCGCCTCGCCTCATCCAAGGCTATCGGTATGGAGGCAGCAGAAGTATTACCATATTCAGCTACGTTGATAAATACTTTTTCTTTTGGAATTTCAAGGCGTTCTATCAAGTTGTTAAGAATACGGATGTTTGCCTGGTGGGGAATGACCAGTCTGACGGAATCAAGCGAAATCTGTTCCTTGGCCAACAGCCCCCGAACGGCATCTTCCATCGCCTTGACTGCATACTTAAAAATTTCGCGACCTTCCATGACGATATGGGTTCCTGGATTTTCTTCGAGATTGAGAGCAGGGTTGTTGCTTTTCGGGGCATGCATGTACAGCAGATGCCAGAGGTTGCCATCCGAAAAAAAGTTAGAGCTGATATAGCCGCGATCCCCCTCCTGATGGCCAATAACCACCGCTCCCGCCCCGTCGCCAAAGAGGATACAGGTGTTACGGTCCGTCCAGTTCAACCGGCCAGAAAGGACCTCAGCGCCGACAATCAGAATCTTTTTCTCGTGGTCGGCACGCACATATTTATCGCCCAGATCAAGGGCATAGAGAAATCCTGAGCAGGCGGCATTCACATCATAGGCAAAGGCCTTGGCAGCTCCCAGTTCCTTCTGCACAAAACAGGCACAGGACGGCATAAGCATATGCGAGCTAATAGTGGCCACCACAATAATATCAATCTCTTGAGCTGTAATACCCGCCATCAGGAGGGCCTTTCTGGCTGCTTCGGTAGCCAGGTTGTACGTCTGCTCGCCCCTTCCGCTTATACGCCTGGCCTTGATCCCGGTTCTGCTCTGAATCCACTCGGCAGAGGTATCAACAATCTCTTCCAAGTCATGATTGGTGACTATTTTCTCAGGCAGACATGAACCGGTACCCAGGATTACTGTTCCCATTACAACTCCATCAACGTATCGTTGCTATCTTCGGCAAGACGCTTGAGAATTTCATTATTAACATTATTCTTGACCATCTTCGTGGCTTCGAGAATTGCATTTTTTATGGCCTGGGCATTGGATTTCCCATGGCAGATAATGCCTGTCCCGTTGATGCCTAAAAGCGGCGCTCCACCGTATTCGGCGTAATCGACCCGTTTTTTAAAAGCTCGGAAAGCGGGGCGTGCCAGTAGGTAGCCGATCTTGGCAGGAAGGGATTTGAGGATTTCATTTCTGAGCATCTGCATGGCGGCCTCGGCCAATCCCTCACTCACTTTCAGGCAGATATTGCCGACAAAGCCGTCACAAACGATGACATCGACATTCCCCTGAAAGACATCGCGCCCCTCAACGTTTCCGATAAAGTTAAGAGAACTGTTTTTCAGGAGTGTATAGGTCTCCTTGACTAAGAGATTCCCCTTGCCACCCTCCTCACCGATAGTAAGCAGGCCGATACGAGGTTCTGCGATGTCAAAAATTCGGGAGAAGCAAGAGGCCATAACGGCAAACTGATACAGGTGCAAAGGTCTGCAATCGACATTTGCGCCCACATCCATCAAGACCACCGGTTTTTTGAGAGTGGGGAAAAAAGAGGCTATACCCGGCCGTGCAACACCTGTCAGCCGACCAAGCACCCGCACGGCAGCAGCCATTGTTGCTCCTGAATTACCGGCACTGACTGCAGCATCAGCCCCGCCCTTACGGACAAGGTCGAAGGCCACCATAATAGAAGAATCTTTTTTCTTGCGGACCGCATCAACCGGGTGTTCATTCATCTCAACAACCTGGGAAGAATGAACGATCTGAATGAGTGATGCGGTTTTTGAAGCAGGAGCAATTTTCTTGAGGTGTGATCGCAGAAGGACTTCGTCCCCCACCAGGCTGACCTTGATCTGTGTCTGCTCAACGGCAAGTAATGCCCCGGCAATCAATTCCTCCGGGCCATGGTCTCCTCCCATGGCGTCCAGGGCAATGTGCACGACGATGATCTCCTACTCTATTTGAGCATCAAGGGTAAAAACTGTCCGCCCCTTGTATTTTCCACAACTGGCGCACAGACGATGAGGTTCTTTCGGCTCACCGCAATCAGCACAGAGGGAAATGCCGGGTGCATTCAGGGCATCATGAGAACGTCTTTTATGGGTACGAGAGTGGGAATGTCTTCTTTTTGGCAGAGCCATATTTTCCTCCAATGGGGTATGTCGATAGCGATATAATCGAGTTTAATTTATGCCTTCCGCAGTCTTTCCAGAACAGCGAAGGGTGAATTTGAACTGCCGGATGAACAGCTGCAGCTCGCACTTTTCAATAGTGCTCCACAGACTGAGCAAAGTCCCCTGCAGTCTTCAGCACAGAGAGTTCTTACTGGCACAGCGAGTAAAAACTGTTCCCGCAAAAGTGCATCAACATCAATGACCGGCTGTTTGAGATGCAGTACATTGCAGTCCTCGTCGCTGCACTCAAGCTCCGATAATTCAGTATTGTTTTGCTCTTCGAGGGTGAGGATGTACTCAAATTCCTCTTTCAGCAGACGTTCCACGGGGGCTCCGCATCGGTCACAGGCCAGCAAGGCAATGAACTGGAGAACTCCCTGCAAAAACACCGTTGTGTTTGTTTTTTTCCAAACCTCGATCTCAGCCTGCACAGCTTGAGAAGAAGGCACTTCGTCCGCCTGGAACCAATTTACTTCACTAAAAGTATAAACGGCTTTTGCCTGAGAAATCTCTGTAAATGCCAATTTCATCAGTTACCTCGTTCAATGAACCGCCAGGTCGGTTGAGAAACAAAAACTGCAATGATAATAAATTATCCCAAGAATGGCCAGAAAAAAAGCTGAAAGAGCGACTGTGACAGGCAAACTCTCTTTGCCTCCATTCTCTCAAAGGCTCGCAGGCAATCTCCTTCTGGAGTGAACCGAAACACTTTTCTTCTAAAGTATGCGGGCCAAGCGCTCGGAGCTTTTCTGCAGGCGCAGATGAGAGACGCAAAGGAGTCTTGTCATAATCTTCCAGGCCAAAGAGGGATTCTGTTCCTTCAGATTCTCCAGGCGCTTCCTCTCAAGAGAGAGAAGTCGGCAATTCTCAATAGCTACAACCGTGGCCCCGCGACTCTGTTCAGGTACTATCGCTCCCTCCCCTATCGGAGCACCGGGATCCAGAAGGGCGACCACCTGCAATTTATCAGCAAAGCCTGTACTCTTTTGAACGGCAAGCCGTCCAGAAACAAGGAAATATACGACAGAGGCGGGTTCACCTGCCCGAAAGAGGGTGTCCCCGGCAGGCAGATCCACTGTCACAAGCGCCGACTGCAGTGCAGTGAGATCTCCATCTCCCAGAAAGGGCAGGGCTAATCGTGTATCCTGATCAATACTGCCCGGTTTCATTTTCCTTCTTTTTTCCCTGTTTCAAAGGATCTGTTTTTTTCTTCAAGAACCTTTATCAGGCCGGCAAATTTCTCCTTACGCAGGATAGTCTTGAACTGTTCCATGTAATTTCTGACCAGGCTGACACCCTCAATATTAATGTCATACACCATCCATTTCGGGCCGCTGAGATTGAGTATATAATGCATCGGTATTTTTACACCCTTGTTTTCAACAATTGTCGAAACCTGGGCTCTGCCTCCCTTTACCCGCTCCTCCAGGAATTCAATCTGCTGCCCGGAATAGCTCTCGAGTTTGCCGATATAGACGTTTTCCAGCAACTTGGTCATGAGCTCGGTAAAACGCTTTTGATCCTCGACCCCAATCTCATTCCAGGTACGCCCAAGGATCCTCTTGGACATTTCCTGAAAATCAAAGCCGATCTTGATCGCTGTCATAACCTTGGCCCGTCTTTCAGAGCGGTTTCCATCCCCCTTCAAGCTTTGATCCGAAAGGATATCGGTCAGGGCCTTGAGGGTCGGTTTCAGCTGAGTGGTGGGACCGTCAACTGCATTCGCGCTCACCCCCAGGCAAAAAACCATGCCAAAAACCATCAATAAATATCTTATTTTACTCTTCATCTTCTCATCTCACAGTTTTTTCTGAATATCAGGGAATATTTGTTTATCAATACCAGGGATTATTTCAGTGCCGGTTGCTGATGAATTATTGTTCTGATTTTGCCTATTCCCCTCTATCCGGGCGTTCCGATACTCATGATACGCCTCGCGTGTCGAAACATACGGATCGAGAGAATATTTTTTCATTTCCTCATACGCATCGGAACCAAGAGATAGTCTATTCAGGTAAGAACCGCCGGCATAGTTCAATCTCTGGGTAGAGTTCAGGTCCAGGTAATTAATAGGTTGGGCCAGATTATCTGCCACCAGGCCGATGGAATCACGGATATTCGATGGTCCAAATAATGGCCAGCACAGATATACCCCTTCTCCTGCTCCGTATATGCCCAAGGTCTGGCCGAAATCAGCAGATCGTGTGGTCAAGCCGAACTCCGAGGCAGCAGGATCCGCGAAACCATAGACACCCAGTATGGTATTGACACCAAATCTGGAGAGTACAACCCCGGCATCCTCCCATCTGCCCTGCAGCAGGGTATTGATCAGCACCACCGGTGTTGCCAGATTATTGACAAAGTTTCCCAGGCAAACCCGGATATCTTTTGGCACAACGGCAGCATAGCCGGTTTTGACAGGTTTCAATACCCAGAAATAGAGCTTGTCATTGAAGGCGAAGACAACCCGGTTCATTGGCTCAAGAGGGTCTGCGATTCCTTTATCCGAGCCCTCATCGTCATCGGACAATTCATCAGAGAGGAGATCGGGTTGCGCACCAGCGGTTGTATTTGCGGCCAGGATCCCCTCAGCCGGACAGACCAGGAGCAGCAACAGAAAGAACATTAAAGCCCGATATTTCCTTATAATATTCATCATAATCCTCTTTTCTATTTTGCACTGCCGAAGGCAAATTTACTGATAAGCGATTCAATGTCGATGGCTGATTCCGTCTCCGTCAGGACTGCACCTTCAGCCAGTATTTTCTCGGCACCGCCAAGAGACAGCTGAATATATTTATCCCCTATAATTCCCTGCGATTTCACCGAGGCGATGGAGTCTGCAGGTACCTTGACACCCTTGTCAATCTGCAGGGACAACACGGCGAGCTCATCTTTACCGAGTTCGATCCTGCTGACATCACCCACCACGACTCCGGCAATCTGCACGGCTGCTCCTTTTTTCACGCCGGAGACATTGTCGAATTCTGCCTTGAGGATGTATTTTGAGCCGCTGCTCAAAAAGGATACCTCTCCCAACTGCAGCGCCAGATACCCAAAGGCCAACAGACCTGCCAACATGAACAGGCCGACAATCATTTCAAGAGTGTTTTTTTTCATTGCTCCACCAGATGACTCTGATAAATCTCTCCCATTGTGGTCAGTACAAATTCCCTGATATGCTCTTTATTGGACCACTGGATCTCTTCCGGACTGGCAAAAACATCCATCTTCCCTTCATGGAGGATAATAACCTGATCTGCCAGATTGAAGACCTTCGGGATATCATGGCTGACAATGATGGAGGCAAACCCTTCCTGGGCTTGGGTCTCGGCAAACAGATGATAGATATCCTGGGTCATGACCGGATCAAGCCCCGTGGTCGGTTCATCAAAAAGCATGATTTCCGGTTTGAGTTGCAAAGCCCTGGCCAACCCCACCCTCTTCTGCATGCCGCCACTCAGTTGCGCGGGATATTTATTTTCATGCCCGGTGAGTTCCAGACGGGCAAGGGTAGCCATAACCTGTTCCTGTATCTCTTTTTCGCTCTTTTTCGTCCGCTCCCGAAGCGGCAGAGCCACATTCTCATAGACAGTGAGTGAGTCAAAGAGTGCCGAGCCCTGAAAGAGAACGCCAAAGCGGGTCCGCAGTTCCTCGAGTGCCTGACCGTCAATCGTGGTCACATCTTTTCCCTGGACAAAAATTTGCCCCCCATCTGCCCGCATCAGGCCGAGGATGAGTTTTAACGTAACGCTTTTCCCCTGGCCGCTACCCCCGGCAATGACTGTGGTCTTGTCGGCCGGAATGCTGAAACTGACGCGGTCAAGCACCGTCTGCACACCACCGCCTCTCTTGGGAAAGACCTTGAGGACATCCTTGAATTCAATAACGGCAGTCATCAGAGAAGCACCGCGGTGAGAAGATAATCAAAAACCAGTACGGTGATCGAGGAAAACACAACTGCCTGAGTTGTCGCCCGGCCGACACTCTCGGCCCCGAACCCTGCCCCGCGGATCTCCCGGACGAAATAACCGCGCCCCGTACAGATCCAGACCACCAGAAGGCCAAAAACAAATGATTTTATCACTCCTAGCTGGATATCATGGTTGGTGACACTGCTGCGCATGCCTTCAATATAGCTGCCGGGATTCACTCCCATGAGCGTAACCCCGGCCACATACCCACCGCCGATGCCGACAACATCAAAGATCACCGTCAAAAGCGGTACCGACAGGAGGGCCGCCAGAAATTTGGGGGAAATGAGATAGCGGAAGGGATCAATGGCCATGCAATCAAGAGCGTCGATCTGCTCTGAAATGCGCATTATACCCAACTCCGCGCACATGGCTGAACCCGCCCGTCCGGCCACCATGAGGGCCGTCAGCACGGGACCGAGTTCCATGATCAAGGTCAGAGACACCGCTGAGCCAAGCATCCCCTCAGCCCCGAATTTATGCAGCGAATAGTAGCCCTGCAAGCCGAGGACCATTCCTGTCGAGGCCGCCGTGCAGATAATAACGGTGAGAGATCCGGCACCAATAAATTGGATCTGGCGAAGTACCTCCCAGAATCGAAAAGGGCGTCTGAAGAGGCCACGCAGGGCCTTCCCCAGGTAGATAGTCATCCTGCCAAGGTCCAGCAGAACGTACAAGCCGGTATCCCCGAATCGTTCGATTGGGTTTCTATACATAATTCTTGTGCTCAGATGAAAACAGTCGCGTCTCAGAGAGGTGTGACCCAAGGTCGATTGTCAGATGGCCGGTTACAATAGAGTATATACTTCTCTTCTTGAGAGCCAGCGAACGCAATACAGCAGCCTAGGATAAAAACATACACGGGAAATGTCAATATTTAGAAAAGATTGAACAGTTTTCATCCTCCGTGTAAGGCTAAAAAACAACTCAGTTCTTGCGAGGGTCAAAGGTTTCGCGAAGGGCCTCACCGATAAAGATCAACAGAACCAGGGTGAAGATCAGCACGGAAAATGCCGAAAGCGAGAGCCACCAGGCCTCGATATTTGCCTTGCCCTGGGCCAGCAGTTCTCCCAAACTCGGGGTGGTGGGCGGTACGCCCAGACCAAGAAAATCGAGGCTCGTCAAGGCCAAGATCGCGGCCGAAACACGGAAGGGCAAAAAGGTGATGACCGGCGTCATGCCATTGGGCAGGAGATGGCGGTACATGATGGTGATATCCCCCACACCGAGAGCCCGCGCGGCCTTGACGTATTCCATATTCCGGCCTTTCAGAAACTCGGCCCGGACATAGTCGGAAAGCCCCATCCAGCTGAAGAGTGAAAGCAGAACCAGCAGGAGAAGGATACTCGGCTGGAAAATAGAGGCAAAGATGATGAGGAGATACAACTCAGGCATAGCCCCCCAAATTTCGATAAATCGCTGGAAGACCAGATCCGTTCTGCCGCCGAAAAATCCCTGAACGGCACCGGTAATGATCCCCACAATCGTGCCAACCAGGGTGAGGACAAAGCCGAAGAGGACACTCAACCTGAAGCCATAGAGCAGGCGCGCCAACACATCTCTGCCTCGATCATCGGTTCCGAAATAATTGTCCTTGGTTGGCGGTGAAGGCACAGGGCCATCGATATCGAGATTGATCGAATTGAAACTGTGTCTGTTTGGCGGAAAAAATACCGTCCCACCCGTTTTCTCTATCTCTTCCAGAAAAAAGGGATCAAGATAATCTGTCTCGGTATCAAAATCGCCGCCGAAGGTAGTCTCGGGATAGCTGATGAACAGAGGGAGATACGGCCTGCCTTTATAGACGACCAGAAAAGGGATATCATTGCTGAGCACCTCGGAGAAGAGACTGAGGATAAGGAGGCAAGAGAAAATGAGAAAGCTGTAATAGCCTCTCCTGTTTCTTTTGAAACGATGCCAACGCCTGCGGGCGAGGCTCTGCCGTCCTGCCGCTGGCCCGGAATTTGTTCTGTGCTCGTTAATTGTCGACATGCCTGAAGCTGATGCGCGGATCGACGAGGACGTAACTGAGATCCGACAGGAGGCGGGCTATCAGGCCAATGAGGGTGAAAAAATAGAGCGTCCCCAGGACCACCGGGTAATCCCGGTTCAATACCGACTGGTAGGCCAGAAGTCCCATACCATCGAGGGAAAAAATCGTTTCGATCAATAGGCTTCCGGTAAAAAAAGAGGCGATAAAATAACCGGGAAATCCTGTAATGATAGGGATGATCGCATTCCTGAAGATATGTTTGTACAGCACTTGCCCTTCGCTCAGGCCCTTGGCCCTGGCCGTCAGGACATATTGTTTGCGGATTTCTTCAAGGAAGGAATTCTTGGTCAGCATGGTCATTACAGCCAGACTGCCGACCGCACTGGCAGTTATCGGCAGGACCATATGCCAGAGATAATCAAAAATCTTCATGCCGATACCCATCTCGGCCCAATTGTCGGAGACTAGGCCCCGCAGGGGGAAAATATTCCAGAAACTGCCGCCGCCAAAGAGAACAATGAGGGCGATACCAAGGACAAAACCCGGAATGGCATAGCCGACCAGGATTACCGTACTGGTGATGACGTCGAATCGCGAACCGTCCCGCACCGCCTTGGCGATCCCGAGCGGTGTACAGATGCCGTAGACAATGAGAAAACTCCATAAACCAAGGGACATGGAAACAGGCATCCTTGATATAACCAGATCGGCAACACTTTTGTGATAATAATAGGAAGTGCCGAAATCAAAAAACAGATAGCTCTTCATCATGGTGAAGAATCTCTCGACGGGTGGTTTGTCAAAACCGTACAACTCCTTCAGTCGTGCCACCCTCTCCTGATCAAGACCGGAACCGCCACGGTACAGAGAAGATATCATGACAGCCGCATCTTCGCCACCTTTGCCATGCCCCTCCATCTCGGCAATGAGCTTTTCAACCGGTCCTCCCGGGACAAACTGGGTGACGACAAAGGTTACCAGCATCACACCGAACAGGGTGGGTATCATCAACAGTATCCGTTTGGCAATATATACAACCATATTCTCTTTTTCCGTTTCCGACGTGTTGTCAAAATCTGCTGGCTCATAATACGAAAATTATTGCATTTGAACACCCTAAAAGAAGAATATCTCTTGTTTTATCAGGCGTAGTATGTCTTTGTGAGCGGGGAACGGGAACAAGAATCCACCATATCCCGCATTTTCGCAATGTCAGGGATGACTGCAGTGTGATTTTTCCTTGAAGGATTGTAAAAAGTATAGAATAGAACAAGCTAATATGATCACAACCAATGAACAGCTCGCAAAACTCGTCAACCGGGCCAGAAAAACCGACGCAGTCGCTCTCGATACCGAGTTCGTCTGGGAGAGGACATACTATCCCCAACTGGGCCTCATCCAGATCGCCCTCTCCGAGGAAGACTGCCATCTCATCGACCCCTGCGCCCTGACAGATCTCACGCCACTGGGCGATCTGCTCTGCGATCGGAGCGTGATCAAGATACTGCATGATGCGCCGCAGGACCTGTTTATCCTCAACCGGGCCACCGGGGTGGCACCTCAGAATATCTTCGACACCCGGCTCGCCGCCGGTTTTGCCAATCTCCCGGCCACGCTCTCACTCGGCAGCCTGATCAAAGAAGTCTTGGATATTGATCTAGCGAAAACGGAAACCCGCACCAACTGGCTGCAGCGCCCGCTCAACGAACGACAGGTTGACTATGCCCTCGATGATGTGCGCTATCTGAGGGCGGTCCGGGTCATTCTTCTCAGCCGGATCATCGGCCCCACTATCAAGGCCTGGCTGCAGGAAGAGCTTAATCTTCTCAACAATCCACAGTCCTATATGGGGCCTTCGGACAATACGCGCTACCTCAAACTCAGGGGTGCCGGCAACCTCAACCGCCAGGGTCTGGCGCTTCTCAAGGAGCTGGTGATCTGGCGAGATGAGGAGGCCAAATCACTGAACCGGCCACGCGGCCATGTTGTTCCCGACCTCGCCCTTCTCACTCTAGGCCAGAAACCTCCCCTTTCCCTTGAGGCTCTCGAGGAGGACGGCACACTCTCCGCCAGGGCCGTCGAACGCTATGGCAAGGCTCTTCAGACAATCGTCGAAAATGTCCTGCAGGGCGATCCTGCCGCCTATCCGCCTCTGCACCAAACGCCGCGCTTGACGGCCCGCGAAAAGGAGACTCTCCAAAGGCTTACCGGTCTCATCACCCTTAAATGCGAACTCCAGGGTATCGATCCCGTTCTCGTCGGCAACACCTCCGAGCTCAAGACACTCATCAAGATCCTGCACGGCAAAAAAGACGATACCCCGAAACAACTCCGCCAGACCGAAGGCTGGCGAAAGAGTTTTCTTGAAGATTTTTTCCATCAGAGAAGATAGGTCGATCCGCCATCAGGATACCGCGAAATCGCCTCTATTCCACGTATCGCCTCCTGATTTCCCATCAATCCTGAAATTTCCTTGATCATTTAATCCACATACTCCATTCCGGCCGATATCCAAGAGACGAATTCTGCTCATCCTTTGAAAAAGCAAAAAAAAAGCCCTGCCAGTCCGGAGGTACCTCCCGGACTGGCAGGGCCACTTCACAAAAGGCTCTACCACCTGTCGGTACCTATAAAATCGTTGACATCATTGCAGGTTGCCCGCTCACTTTCCGATAGGGAATCAAGATCTTTCTTGTTTTCAAAATCACTGTTTGCTGTACAGACATACTCCCGACCTTCTTTATCATTTACCCATACGAGGGAGCCGAAATCACCTTTCATATTGCACCTCATTTTGTGAGTTGATTTTTGATCATGTCTTGCAATCGGGGCGGTGCTCCTTTGCCTATTACTATATGCCCAATCCCCTCAAGATCAATAGTGGCATTCAGTTAGTATAAAGATAGTAAATACTCTCATCTGGCACGACTCCGTCAAAATGATCGATGTTGCCCACCAGATACAGACAAGAGCCAAAGAACTACACCTTGCCGGTCAGGGCCTTGATTTTAGTGACAAGCAGCGACTCAGAGGGGGCTCCAACGATCTGATCAACGATCTTGCCGCCTCGAAAAAACAGCAGGGTTGGCACTCCCCTGATGCCGTAGGACGAGGCGCTTCGAGCATGCTGAGCGGTGTCAAGTTTGGCGATGACAACCTCCCCGACAAACCTCCGGGCCAGGGTATCGATCAAGGGAGCCAACATCCGACAGGGACCACATGCCGGTGAATAGAAGTCGACCATCACCGGCAGTCTGCTGGAGCTCAGGAATTCGTGCAAATCATGATCTCCAAGTTGGACGGGAACGGCAAACCGGTGCATATCCATCACCCCACTGCACTTGCCGCAACGAGGTCCCAGATGCTGCTTCATTTCCGGTATCCGGTTTTTTGTCCCGCAGTTATCGCACTGAGCTATCACAGTATTCATAGTTTTTCCATTATTGGCAAAAGGCCGACCTCACTTTTTCACGATCAAGTGCTTGCCATATCATTGTCCGGTCCCAGGCTCGGCACTCCCGGCTCAGCTTGTCAGCACACGATAGAATTCCGCCATTTTCAGAGGGAGATTTTCAATTTTATTGACAAATACATAATTACCCTCACCATACATGTGCCGCAGGTAGCCACTGGCCTTCTGATCGATATTTATACAGAACGGCTGGATCCCTATCCCTCTCGCCTCAATGAGGGCCTTACGCGTGTCCTCGATCGCATATTCATCATTGTAGCCGTCATAATCCTCAGGTTTGCCATCTGTCAGGGTGATGAGCAGACGGAGTCTTGCCTCGGTGGCCCGGAGCATCCGGGTGAGATGCCTGATAGGTGGCCCCATCCGGGTATATTCCCTGGGACCGATTGCAGCAATCCTCTGCCTGACCTCATCTCCATAGACCTCGTCAAGATGCTTGATATGAAAGAGCTCGCAACGGGACCGGCGCATCCCGGAAAAGCCATACATCCCGTACCGGTCGCCCACCACCTCCATCACCTCGCCCAGAATAACCAAACTCTCTTTTAACAGGGTACCTATCCAACCTTCTGTCGAGTTTGACATATCTACAAGAAAGAGGACCGCGATATCCCTTTCGTCACGTAGCAAGCGAATAAACAACCTATCACTGGGCGCAAACCCCGCCCTCTGGTCACCGAGGGCTTCGATGATGGCATCAAAATCGAGATCATCGCCATAACGCCTGCGCTTGACGAAGCGATGTGTGGTACGCAGCATCTCAAACTGCCGCTTCACCTTGGTGATCAGTCCTCTATACTTCTGCAGGGTCACCGGCACAAAGTTCGATGTGACCTGCGGCAATTCCTTCTCATAGAGGGCACACCAGTCTTTGCGATAGCCCGCGCGCCGATAATCCCATTCGTCCAAGGAAAAGGCCTCGACCGACCGACTCGGTCCCTCCTCATGAGAAATTGAGGCGGCCTTGCCCCGCCCCTGTCCGGCCATCCCGACTGCAGTCTGGATATAGGCAAGAGGCACTGGCCCCAGATCAGCCTCGATACGTTCGATCACCCTGGTGAGCTCCTCCGGCAGGACCATCTCTTCGTTATTCACCAGGATCATGCGGGGATTCTTTTCAGCACCGGCCATGGCCTGAGTTGGCGGGATCAGCATGAGAGCATCGGTTTCAGCTGAAAGGCCCAAAGATCCACCTTCTGCCGGCTGACCATCTCCTTTTTTTTGCTCGATGAAGGCGGCAAGCAGGGAAATGAAGACCTCCCTTTCTTCAAGCCTCTGTTGCTCGATAATGGCCTGGGCGGCAGCAAAATTGAGCTGCCCCAGCAGGACCATAATTCCATCATCCCCTAACTCTCCAGCCAGATTGTGAACCTCAGCAAAGACATCGGGCAATAGCAGAAAGGTCTCAGCGCCAGGCCGGTGATCGGTCGACAGATTGCCACTGTACGGCTTTGACAGACCACCGCCTGCAATGATGCCGCGCAGCAGATCACGAATCTTCTTATCCTTTGCCGATACCGATCCGAAAGAGCCCGGTAAAAGACGTAGACAAAGGGGTCGAGACGTACGGACAAGGCCGGGGAGTTCATGTTCCACCATCGAAAACACCCTTGCAAACTCAAGGACATGGAAGATCGTCCGTGCCAGTTCGGAGTCGGGAAAAGAGCAGAAATAGGCCTCAAGTCCGGTGCCCGGGGTGGGGATTCGATATCTGGCTTGCACGGCAGAAAAATCAACGAGATCCGGAACCAGACGATATGTGCCGACGGCAATGAAGCCCCATTGCATGGTGATGACAAATTTATAGAGCAACAGATTGTCCTCTCTATCAGGGAACAGGTTCAATCTGTCCGGAAGATACATCGTCCGGGTATCTGTCCAGATCCGACCGCCGCTATCCGTTGCCAGATCAAGATGCATGCCGGAGACACCCCGGATATATGGAAGCATTCTCCCCGCTATCTCGGTGAATGCGACTCCCGCCCTGCCCTGGAGCGGATCGAGAAAATTCTTTTCAATATCGGACATGAAGTCCCGCGCCGATCGAAGGCCGCCTTCCTCATAGCGGGACAGGATCTGCCGCACCCATTCTGCCAGAAGTTCAGCTGAAAAACAAGAAAGCCCCCTGATCCCCTCTGCAAGATAGGAAAAACAGAGACTATGGCTTACCGGCCAGATCGCCGGGACGTAACTCAGAAGGGTCTGACGTTGCTGGATGCCTGTTTGTGCGAGGATTTCCAGGGCCTCGTCAACCTCCCATTCGTTGGGATACGAGGGGGAAACCAAGTCGTAGAATTCCTTTTTCTGGCTTCCTAAGTCCATGAGGCTTTCTAGAAAATTGACTGAATCATCTCTTCCATTGCGGCAAGCAGCTCAGGATCATCGCTGAGGCTTTGGATCACCCCGGATCTGCAGGCAGAAGTGACATCGACGCCCTGGCGCATCAACTGCGCGGTCTGAATGAGCAGGCGGGTTGATGCCCCTTCCGCAAGGCCCGACTCCTTGAGACTTCTGGTCATGCGGGCAAGCTTGACCAGCTGAGTCGCCAGAAGGTTTTCGACTTTTCCTTCCGCCATGACAATACGGACCTCGAGATCCGGCTCCGGATAGGCAAAGGACAGCGACACAAACCGCTGCCTTGTCGAGGGTTTCAAATCCTTCAGAACGCTCTGATAACCGGGATTATACGAGACTGCCAACATAAACTCCGGTGGCGCCGCAAACAACAGGCCAAGTTTTTCCACCGGCAACTCCCGCCGATCATCTGCCAGGGGATGAATGACCACGGTCGTATCTTTTCTCGCCTCGACAACCTCATCGAGATAACAGATCGCTCCATGGCGTACGGCAAGGGTAAGCGGCCCATCAAGCCAAACCGCTTCCATCCCCTTCACGAGATATCGACCGATGAGATCCGAGGTCGAAAGGTCATCATGACAGGAAACGGTAATCAAAGGCCGTTTCAGCCTCCAGGCCATATACCGCATGAAGCGCGTCTTGCCGCAGCCTGTCGGTCCCTTGAGAAGGAGGGGGAGTTGTTCGGCGTAGGCAGCAAGGGCCAACTCAATTTCATTACTCTGGGCAAGATAGAAGGGTTCGGAGACTATCCGGTGTTCTTCAATTCGCTGGTTCACGACATTCACCGCTGATATTTTTTAAAATGGTCTTCACTCGGCAACCATTTTTATATAGAATAGGACATAGCCTGCCATTCAGCAAGCGATCGACCTGCGTCTTTACCATTCGTTGTTTCACGTACTTCCATTATCATCCGGCCAAACAACAAAATGAGAAACGCCCACATCACTATGGCCAACCAGCCGACTTCTAAAAACTGCCGGACAGGATTAAAGTGCTCGGAGAGCGGAGAAGTCTTCAGGCATAATCCGTTACAGCAGACGCATTTGAGCGCCACCCTCGCCTCCTTTTTTTCGGTCAGGGAGCAGATGCCGCAGACGGCAGGGAGGATTGACTGGAAGAGCCAAATCGAGTAAGTAAATTTGCTGCCCACAAGGCAAAGCGATGTTGTCTTGCCTTGTGGGCAGCAGTTACTTACAGATCAGTTGTGTGATACAGGAATATTTCATTCAGTAATGAGAGACCGTTTGTGAATACCTTTGAAAAGACCTTTTCTGTGCTGGCGATGCTCTTTGAAATCTGCCTGATATCCTTTTTCCTTCTCTGGCCGCAGTATCAACGTCTACCTGTCCTTCTGCCGGCGAGCTTTTTCGGCCTGCTCGTCAATACCGGCCTGTTCTTCCTCATATTCAGAGATATCTTCCTCAGGACCTTTGCGGCCCCGCACGCCAAAACATTCTGGGTTGTCACCATCCTCCTCTTCTGGCCGACAAGCCTTATCTATCTCATGAAACACGGTTTTCAGAAGAGATAATGCTCCACGGTTTCGAGGTCTGCTCAAGCCAGGAACGGACCCGATCCGCTTTCGCCTTTTTCGGGGTCACTTCGTTACCCGCTTGACATCTTTGTGCATACAAAGTATTTTTCTTCTCTTTTGAACTTTTCACCACGACACGCTTAACCTCGTTTTTCCCATCCAATCAGGTGGCGAACAGTGTATGCTGTTATTTTATATGAAAAATAAAAGACTTAAGGATGTTTATCTTTGATTTTTCAGTTTTGCTAGAGAACAGAAAGAAACACACATGTTTGAAAATCTGACAGACAGGCTTGAGGGAGTTTTCAAGAAGCTCCGTGGCCATGGCATACTGACTGAAGACAATATCCAGGATGCCATGCGGGAAGTCCGCATGGCCCTTCTGGATGCAGATGTCCATTTCAAGGTTGCCAAGGACTTCGTTGCCTCTGTCACCGAAAAAGCCATCGGCAGAGAGGTGTCGAAAAGCCTTTCACCCGGCCAGCAGATAATCAAGATAGTTCATGAGGAACTGGTCGCTCTCCTGGGAGGCAACACCGAACAGATACGCCTGGACGGCCGTCAGCCCGTAATTATCATGATGACCGGACTGCAGGGATCAGGAAAAACCACCACCTCGGGTAAGCTCGCCGCCATGCTCAAGGGCAAAGGCAGAAGACCCTACCTGGTGCCGGCTGATATCTACCGTCCGGCGGCCATCGAACAACTGCAGATACTCGGCAACCGTCTGGACATACCCGTCCATCCGTCGACCGCCGACATAAGCCCGGTCGATATCTGCCGACAGGCCGTTGCGACTGCCGAAGAGAAGAACTACGATACCCTGATCATCGATACCGCCGGCCGTCTCCATGTCGATGAGTCTCTGATGAACGAGCTCAAGGAAATCCAGAATGCTGTCAAGCTCTCGGAGATCCTCTTCGTAGCTGACGCCATGACCGGTCAGGACGCCGTAACGGTGGCCGAAAAGTTCAATCAGGACCTCGGGATTACAGGTGTTGTTCTGACCAAGATGGAAGGTGATGCCCGCGGCGGCGCAGCCCTCTCGATAAAAAACGTCACCGGCAAACCGATCAAATTCGTCGGTATGGGCGAGGGCCTTGACGCCCTCGAAGTTTTCCATCCCGACAGAGCCGCCTCTCGAATTCTTGGTATGGGCGATGTGCTCACCCTGATCGAGAAGGCTGAAGCCGTCGTTGATAAGCAAGAAGCCGATAAGCTAGCAAAAAAACTGAGAAAGAATGAATTCACCCTGGAAGACTTTCTTGATCAGATTCAGCAGATAAAAAAGATGGGTTCACTGGAACAGATCCTTGATATGGTTCCAGGAATCAACAAGCTCAGGCAACTGAAGGATGCTCCACGGCCGGATGAAAAAGAGCTGTTCAAGACAGAGGCAATCATCCGCTCCATGACTTTTGCAGAACGCCGGAATTACATGATTATCAACATCAGCCGTCGAGAACGTATCGCCGCTGGCTCAGGGACTTCGCTTGGTGACGTCAACCGGATCCTGAAAAGTTATGCCGCCATGCTGAAGATGATGAAAAAGATGAGCGGCAAGCCCGGCGCCCTGACGGGCCAGAAACGCCGAAAGCTGCCGAAAGGCCTCAGAAGATAGATTACACTGAACGTGCATCGTTCAGGTACTTTTCACGGGGATTATCCCCTCACACACACCGGAGGAAGAACCTGGAATGGCAGTCCGTATTCGTTTAACCCGACTTGGCAGAAAGAAAAAAGCATTCTATCGCATCATTGTTGCAGACAGTGAGAGCAAACGCGATGGAAAATTCCTTGATATCGTTGGCACCTATGATCCTCTCCATGATCCTGTCGGCATTACAATCAACAATGCCAAGCTGCAGGAATGGCTGGGAAAAGGCGCACAACCCACGGCGACTGTCAAGAGCCTGATCCGCAAAGCTGCGGTGAGAGAATAAGCAGGACATGGAAGAACTTATAACCTTTATCGCCAGATCACTGGTCGACCAGCCCGATGCAGTTCGGGTCAGCCGGACGGAAGAAGATGATGCCGTCGTTATTGAATTGGCAGTTGCCCCTGATGATCTCGGCAAGGTGATCGGCAAGCAAGGCAGGACCGCCAGGGCTATGCGTTCTTTGCTCGCTGCTCTCGCTGCCAAGGAAAATAAGCGCTCGAGACTTGAAATTGTAGAGTAAACCGTTGCTGAAACGATGAGCTCAACTTTTTCCTATTCTCCAGAGACCTATGTAATGATCGGTGAGGTTATAAAGGCGCAAGGTCTTCGTGGTGAGTTGAAGATTCACTGCTACTCGGGCCAGCCTGAAAACCTCAAGGATTATCAATGCCTTGTGCTTGTAGGGAAAAAAGGTGAGGTTTCTCCTGAGCTCCCCATACAAAGCAGCCGGAAACAAGGCGGTTCGGCAATTGTTCTGCTCAAGACCATTTCCGACCGGAACACGGCTGAGCAATGTGTTGGTTGCGGAGTACTCATCGCGAGACGGGATCTACCGGCGCCGCAAAACGAGGAATTCTACTGGCTGGATATTCAGGGGAAAAAAGTTCGCACCACAGACGACAGAGAACTGGGAGAGGTCACACATCTCTTCTCCAACGGTGCTCAGGATGTCATGGTAATCAGCGACGGACAGAATGAATACATGGTGCCTGTTGTAGCCGGCATCGTCCTGTCCGTCACCGGTGAGGCCATCCTTATAGAACCTCCCACCGGTCTCCTTGAGATAAACGTCTCCCGGGCCGATTGAGCGACCAGCAGCCCTTGATGATTTTTGATATTCTGACTATTTTCCCCGACCTGTTCACCTCGCCTCTGAACGAGGGCATACTGCGCAAGGCCAGACAGGAAGGGAAAATTGATATCCGTATCACGGATATCCGCGATTTTGCCAAGGACCGGCATGCCACCACCGATGACCGACCTTTCGGTGGCGGCGAGGGCATGGTGATGAAGCCTGAGCCGCTGGCCGCGGCAGTCCAAGAGATAAAAAAAACGGGCGCGGCCGGAAGGGTCATTCTGCTCACGCCCCAGGGCCGTAGATACAATCAGGCTGTCGCCCGTGAACTGGCGCAGCAGGAGCGGATCATCCTTGTCTGTGGTCGTTATGAAGGTGTTGATGAACGATTCCGGGCCGCATACTGCGATGATGAGCTCTCGATTGGCGATTATATCCTCACCGGTGGAGAGCTGGCGGCTATGATAGTGCTTGATTCAATCACCAGGTTGCTGCCCGGCGTTCTGGGGTGCTCCGACTCGGCCGACAAAGATACCTTCAGCAGGAATCTCCTCAAACACCCACAGTACACCCGGCCCCGTCTGTTCCAGGGCATGGAGGTGCCAGAGATTCTACTTGGCGGAGATCATGGTGAGATCAGCTCCTACCGTTTTATTGAGGCGGTACGACGGACCTTTGAGCGGCGTCCGGAATTATTGCGTCAGGAGAGATTCAGCCCGGCGGAAGAAAAACTGCTCAGAGAGCATGATTTGTTGAGGGCGGTGCAGCGCGTTCAGGAGGAAATTATCTCGTGAAGAAAAAGATCGCGCCTGTAAACATCGCCCTTGTCCATCACCCGGTACTCAATAAAAATGGTGAGACAATCGGTTCTGCCGTGACAAATCTCGATCTCCATGATATAGCCAGGGCAGCACGAACCTATGGGGTGCACCGATACTATATCACCACCCCCTATGGAGACCAGCAGCAACTTGTGCAGGAGATCATCAGCCACTGGCAGGACGGCTACGGAGCCACCTACAATCCGGCGCGGAAAGAGGCCCTCGGTATTGTGAGACTTGCTGATTCTCTGGAAACCGCGGTAGATGAACTGGCCGCGATATATGGCCGGAGACCCTTACTTGTAGGGACCAGCGCTCAGCCTCAGGCCAAAACGATAGCCTTCAACGAGCTGCGGGCCAGAGCGGCTTCAGGTGATCCCGTGCTGCTGATCTTCGGCACGGCCCATGGACTGGCACCGGAGCTTATGGCAATGACCGATACAAGCCTGCCTCCGATACAGGAGAAGGCAGGTTATAATCACCTCTCAGTGCGCTCTGCGGCATCGATCATACTTGATCGTCTGCTCGGCGACTGAGAGAATGGAAACGAGGAAGCGGATCTTTATCCCTAAAACATACTTCAACTTTAATAAGACGTTATGAGCACAATCATTGAGAGAATCAACCAGGAGCAGCTGCGGCAGGACCTTCCGGATTTTCGCCCAGGAGACACCGTAGTAGTACATATCCGTATCGTTGAGGGAAACAAAGAGCGTATACAGCTCTTTCAGGGGGTGGTAATCAAGCGCAGCCGTGGAACCATGGATGCCTCGTACACCGTGCGCAAAGTCTCTCACGGAGTCGGCGTGGAGAAAACCTTTGCCCTGCACAACCCGCGTATCGAAAAAATCGAGGTTGTCACCCGTGGCCGGGTCCGCCGTTCACGTCTCTACTACCTGCGCAGCAGACGTGGTAAGGCTGCCCGTATCCGCGAACGCGGTCTCATCAGGTAGTCACCACCTCCTCTTAAGTTCAATCCCTGATGGCCGGCATATCATGTCGCCATCAGAGATTGAACCCGTTGGCATAACCGCAGAGCGGCATAATGGAAGCACCCCTGACCGCCCCAACAGCCATTGTCACGCCACAGGACACCTTCGAGCACGAACGGTTTCTCTACGCTAAGGGCTATACTTGTGTAGCAGGAACCGATGAAGCTGGTCGGGGTCCGCTGGCCGGGCCGGTAGTCGCCGCCTGCGTCGTCCTCCCTCGTTATTGCGATTATAGTCTGTACCGCGATTCAAAAACCATTTCCCATGCCAAAAGACTACAGCTCTGCTCGACCCTGACTGCAATCGGTGCCGGCATCGGCGTTGGCATCGTGTCAGCAGAGACTATCGACACCATCATTATCCTCCAGTCCTCGCTCCTCGCCATGAAACTGGCGGTTGATGACCTGGCAGCTCGACATGTTCCTCCGAATTTCATCCTCGTGGACGGTAAATTCATGCTCCCTACTACAACTGCCCAGCAGGCACTGATCAGGGGCGATTCACGAAGCGCCTCGATCGCTGCGGCCTCTAATGTTGCCAAAGTGCAACGGGATGCCCTGATGGATGAGTTGCATGCTGCATTTCCCCACTACAACTTCGCCCGCAATAAAGGCTATCCCACGAGAGAACACCGACTGGCCATCGCCCGTTATGGTCCTTGTCCCGAACATCGCAGGACTTTTCGAGGGGTGAAGGAATTTGTCTGAGAAACGTGCCGTGCTCGGCAAAAAAGGGGAGGATCTGGCAGCCTGGTATCTGCAGGAAAAGGGTTATACCATCCTCCTTAGAAATTACCGGCAGAGGCTTGGCGAAATCGATATAATTGCCAGAGATGGCAAAATCCTGGTCTTCGTCGAGGTCAAGACCCGGCAGGCCGGCGCCTCCTATTATCCCACCGAAGCGGTCACCCTGAAAAAACAGGTACAGATAAGCAGAGCCGCCCAAGAGTATCTTCTCCACCACAATCTTCAAAATAAACCTGCCCGCTTTGATGTCATTGCCGTATCCATGTCTCCTGCTGGAATCCCTGAGATCGACCACATCATCAATGCCTTCGAGCTCTCCCATGACGACTGCTGACCTTCCTTTTTCTCCTTTTTTCAATACCCTCGCAGGGAAGACTTTGACTATTCCGTTTTTGGCGTTACATTACCAGCTATGTCAATGATTGGTATTACAATGGGCTGCCCTGCCGGGATTGGACCTGAAATCATCCTCCGATATTTTGCCGGAAAGTCTCCCGAATCGCAAAATATCCCTGTCATTCTCGGCGACCTGAGCATTCTCGAGAAATGCAGCAGGGAACTTGGGCTCGACGTTGCATGCATTCCCTGGAAACCCGGGGATCCTCTACCCTCCGGCGCCCTGCCGGTCATTGCCTGCTCTGCCCTTACCCCTGAGACTCTGCATTGGGGGCATCCCAACCGCGAGACTGCACTGGCAATGGTCTCCTATATAAGAGAGGCCGTGCACCTGATCGGGCAAGGAATCCTTGATGGCATGGCGACCTGTCCTATCTCCAAATCTGCGATGCAGGCCGCAGGCTATCTCTACCCGGGTCACACCGAAATGCTGGCCGAACTGACAGGGACGCAGGACTACGCCATGATGATGGCCGGAAGCCGCCTACGGGTCACCCTCGTCACTATCCACTGCCCTCTCCGGGAGGTGGCCGGTGTTCTCAGCAGACAAACAATTGCCAAACTCATCCGCATCACCCACAAGGCCCTCGTCACCGACTTCGCCATTCCCGGGCCGAGGATCGCCGTGGCCGGACTCAACCCCCATGCCGGGGAAAACGGCCTTTTCGGTGATGAAGAGATCCTCTTGATCCAACCGGCTATCCGCGAGGCCCAAAACGAAGGTATCGCAGTCGATGGACCCTTCCCGCCGGATACGGTCTTTTTCAAGGCGGCAAATGGCAACTATGACGCCGTTGTCTGCATGTACCACGACCAGGGACTTATCCCTTTCAAATTGGTGCATTTCAGCGACGGTGTCAATGTCACCCTCGGCCTATCCATTGTCCGCACCTCTGTTGACCACGGGACCGCCTATGATATTGCCGGCAGGGGTGTTGCAGATCCCGCCAGCCTAGCAGCCGCTGTAGAACTCGCCGGCAGAATCAGCGCCAACCGGAAAATGGGCACCAACTGAAAACCATACGTGAACGAATCATGAAAGAACTACCCAAAGGGCTGCTGATTGTATTTGAAGGGATTGACGGAACCGGCAAATCCACACAGCTTGAACTCCTGGCCGAGGAACTCAGGAGGCGGGCCTATCCCGTTGTAACAACCCGAGAACCGACCAGCGGACCCTATGGTCAGGAGATCAGAAAGCTTTACAGGGACAGAGCCGACTGCTCGCCGGCTGAGGAACTGCAACTCTTCATTGAGGATCGCAGGCAGCATGTCCGGGAGGTGCTTAAACCCGCTCTGGAGGCTGGAAATATTGTCCTCTGTGACCGATATTATCTCTCCACGGTCGCCTATCAGGGAGCAAACGGCTTTGCTGTTGAAGAGCTCCTGGCGCAGAACAGCTTTGCCCCCGAACCCGACCTCACCCTCCTGTTTCAGGCCCCGCTTTCCCTCGGCATATCGAGAATTACCGGGGAACGTGGGGATATATTGAACGATTTCGAAAAGGCCGAGACCCTCGCCAAGGTTGCAGAGATATTCAACAGTCTCGAGCACCGCTCTATCCGCAAGATCGACGCTACAGGATCGATCAGTACAGTCCTGGATAAGGCCCTTTCCCTGGTGTTGGCCCTGCTCACCCCGCCGGGGCTGCCGCCCCCGGAGCCTGTATGAACCGCATCCGACTGATCCTGCTCATCTGCACCACCCTTCTCCTTGGTTCATGCGCCCAACCTGCCAAGGTATCGCCACCACCACCGGTCAAGGCTGTTAAACCCACGGAAAAGGCTGACCTCGGCTGTTCCTACTTCTATTATCTCTGGGGAGCCCACGCTGAATATTTTGAGCGGTTTGAAGAGGCCCTCGAGGCATACGACAAGGCCCTTATCTGTGATCCCGATGCCGAGTATGTCAGGAAAAAAATCCCTCTGGTCCTGATCAAGCAGGGCGAGAATGACAAGGCCACAGCTTGGCTGCGTCTGGCAATCGCTGAAACCCCCCGTGACACGCCACTCTATCTCCTCCTAGCTCACATCAAGATCCAGGAGAAGAAGGTAGATGAGGCTGTACAGCTCTTCACCAACGCCCTTCAATACGAACCGGACAATCAGGTTGTCCTGCTCCGACTCGGACTTCTCTACACCGAGCAGAAGAAGTTCCGTCTGGCTGAGATTATCTTCCGAAACCTCCTGAAGAAAGACAGCAATCTCTATTCGGCCCATCTCTACCTTGCCCGTCTGTTGATCCAGATCAGCGATTTGACCGGTGCGGGACAGGAATTTGAGCAGGCCTTGAGCCTCAACTGGAACCAGGAACTGGCCTATGAAATGGCTGATTTTTACAGCAAACATGAAAAGTATGAACAGGCACTCAAGCTCTACAGCGCCATTCTTGAAACCGATGATGCAGATGAACGGGCTGCCCTCGGCCTTGTCCAGACCCTCCTGGTCATGGGCAGAGAGCAGGAGGCCATAGATGAACTCAGCCGCCTGCGCAGCCTGAGCGAGACCCCCGACAAAATCGATCTGGTTATCAGCAAGATCCTGCTGCGCAGCGGCAAGATGGATAAGGCCAAAGAACTGCTCGATAAAATCGCAGTCGATCATGCATCATCTGAGGCCAACTATATGCTGGCCCTCATCTTTTTTCAGGAAAAGAATAATGATAAATCGATATCTTACTTAGAAAAAATTGCAGCCAAGGATACCGAATTTGAAGAAGCCGTCTATCTGCAGACTCGCATTCTGCGGGATGCCGGCAATTTCGCCAAGGCCTTCAACCTGCTCAGACTGATCATCAGTGACGGGTCACAGCGCAGACCGCTGTTCTATGCCCTGCTTGCCTCCCTTTATGTGGAAAAAAACGAGGTGGACAAGGCCCTCAATCTCCTCAAAACAGGTATTGACCTTTTCCCGGACAATGCACAACTCCATTTTGAATGCGCCATCCTTCTGGAAAAGCAGGGAAGGCAGGACGAGGCCATCCTCTCGATGGAGAAGGTACTAAAACTGTACCCCGATCACCCGGAGGCCCTCAACTACATCGGTTATACCTGGGCCGACAGGAACATGAAACTCGATACCGCCCTCAAGTACATTAAAAAAGCACTTGAACTCAAACCTGATAATGGCTTTATCCGCGACAGTCTTGGCTGGATCTACTATCGCCTCGGCAGGCTGGAAGAGGCGCGGATCGAGCTGGAAAAGGCCCTGGAACTCGAGCCGGATGACCCGAACATTTATGATCATCTGGGAGATGTCTACAGCTCGCTCCATAACTCCGACAAGGCCCGCAAGGCCTACCAGCAGGCCCTGAAACGCTTGACCGATTCAGACAAAAAAACAGCAGTAGAGAAAAAGATTCATGAACTCAACGGCAAAAAGCACTAGGCATCATTTCCGTCCGACACCTCTTCTCCTCTGTGGCCTTTTCCTTGTCCTGCAATGGACGGGAGGTTGCGCCCAAAAACCCTGGACGATGGAGATAGGTGAAGATCAAAGCAAAGAGGTTCACAAGATACTGAATTCCATGCAGGAACGGGACGCATCCTGTGCATCCTGCCTTGACGGAAATGCCATCGTCTCCATGGAAAACCATCTGGATACCAAGGCCCTCAGCGGTTACGTCAAATTCATGCTCCCTGATTCCGTCAAATTCATCGCCGCCAATCCCCTCGGTCAGCCTCTCTTCGCCCTGGCGAGCGATGGGGTCAGATTCGAAACCCTGAACACCACCGGCCGGACCTACACAGCCGGCAGTCTCCAGTCCTACGCCTTGCTCCATGACATCCCTTTGGCATTTCTGTCGGGATCATGGGCAGAGTGGTTGACGGGCAGAATCGACAAAGGCCGGAAGGAGGCCCTGGTAATCCAGGGTGACGCGGATTCGCGAGGGGTATGGATCTCATTTACCCAGAAAGCAGATGGTCAGGATACCACAACCCATCTGCTCATCGACACCAAAGAGGCCCTACTTCTCTCTCGCATTCTCGAGGATGCCAAGGGAAAGATACTGGCTGAAATCACCTACGATAATTGGCAGAAGGTGGGCGGTTGCCTGCAGCCGAGCCAGATCCGTATGACCCGGCTGGCCTTTGGCGGTCAGGTGAGTCTCAACCTTTCAGACGTTGAGGCGAGCGACCTCTGTCGGGAGCACGATTTCTTCCTGCCTGTGCCTGCCGGTTTCCAGAGGCAATTCCTGCCTTAAAGAAAACTCATTTCTTCTGACCTGCCGCCTGGTCCACCTTCTCCTCATCCATGGTGTTGACCACCAGGACAAAAAGATTGTCTTCCTTGAAAAAGACCTGCCGAAGATCGTAATTGTGATGAGGAGCAAGGGTCAGGGTAACCTGAATTTTTTTCGGATCCTTGCCAGCCGTTGTCTCGATCTTCTGGACATAGGCCCCCCGGGCCTCAATGACCGGCTTGACTTTGCCCCCTTGAGCCATATCCAGGAAGTCACAGACCACCTGCGGAGAATCGTTCTCAACGGCTGAGACATTGGGCGGAAAAAAACCGTTGAGGTGAAAGAAAACCATCTCGCCCTTGCTGGAGTTGTTTTCGTAGGTGACATCAAGAAGGAGGGGCTCCGGGGTGGTCGGTGTCTCTACCTGTTCCGACGCCTTCTGTTCAGGTACTTTTTGCTCTGGTGCTTTTTTCTCTGGTGCTTTTTGGCTTACTGCGGAAACCGAGATCTGCTCAGCGGCCTTCTTCTCCTCTTCCGCCATGGCCTTGCCAGCTGATTCGAGAAGCAGTTCCTCTGGAGATTTCACGGCGGTTTCTTCCTCCGCCCCACTGACAACTCCGGCTGGAGCTTTGACCTCAGGCTTTACCAGAGGTTTTTCGTCTGACTTTGCCACTGGCTTTGCCGTCTGTTGAACTATGGGTTGGGCCGGTGACTCAGACTTTTCTACGGTTGTGTCCTGCGCGACAGGGGCCTCCGCCGATTTACCGGCAGGCTTGTTCCCCACCTCAGTTGGAGGTTGTACCACCGCTTCAGGTGCAACCTTGGCCGGTTTCTCAGGCGGGGCGTTTTTGACTTCTGGTTCGGCAGCAACCTGCGGATGGATTTTTTTGCTGGCAAGGGCGACGATTTTTTTCGCTCCACCCACCACCTTTTGCTTTACAACCCCGGCTTCAATCCGGACCACTGCAGGTTCAGGTCTTTTTGCCGGTGCAGCAGATGCAAAATTGACATTGAGAACGTTTTCCTGTTTATGAAAATCCTTGGTATAGGTATATTTCCGGCCCGGCTCAAGATCAAGCACCACCCTGACCTTGAGACTCGGCTCAGAGTGCACCCCAATACGGATATTTTTCACCAGGCTATCCCCACCCTTGACCACGGGCGTGATCAGGCCGGCATAGCGCGCCCCGGCAAAGTCAATTACCAGTCGAGGTTTATTCTCTCCTTCCATGGTATAGATCTTCGGGGTATAAGGGCCGTTGAGCTTAATTCTGACCCTTTCCTTTCGGGCGTCCTCCCTATGAAAGGACACGGATTCAACAACCGGCCCCCCCTGCCCGACTGCCGATGAGCTGGAGAATACAAGCAGACACAAGCCGAGACAGCACAAGAATATATACGAGTTTACCTTCATCACAAATGTCCTTTGCTGTAGAGCATAAGGAGCCGTTACGAAATAACCATACATTTCTAGCCATTTCGTTACGGCGGCCATGGATGGCCTAGTGTCGCTCGCTCCAGGGATGGATGAAGAGCGACCGGCTCCTTATGCCGGTCACGGCATTTCAATAAACGTTATGGTTATTTTTGAACGACGGCTTAACTTGCTCTTTTTGTACAAATATTTGCACGATACCTGATTGCTTACCTTATCTTGCCTTGAAAAGTCAATCAAATTTCGGAAACCAGCCCCCTGCTCCAGCAGGCCAGACACACAAACAGGCGGCTCCAGGCAGGCGATCTCTACCCACACCTCGAACACAACAGGAAAACACCCATGACCGATACAACCCTTCTCCCCTTAATCAATAAACCGGGCCGCTATCTCGGCCACGAATACAACGCTGCGATCAAGAACTGGCAAGAGGTCGACCTGCACTGCGTCCTTATTTTCCCCGATCTCTACGAGGTAGGCATGTCCCATCAGGGACTGCAGATCCTCTATCATATTCTCAACAGCCGGGAGAATCTTCTGGCGGAACGCTGCTATTGTCCCGACCTCGACCTTGAAAAGCTCCTGCGCAGCACCGGCCGCCCCCTCACCTCTCTCGAATCGGGACAGCCCCTTGCCGACTTTAACCTGCTCGGCATAACTCTGCCCTATGAGCTCTGCTACACCAATATCCTCACCATCTTTGATCTGGCCGGTATCCCCTGCTTGGCCTCCAACAGAAGCGACACCTTCCCCATCATCCTCGGGGGCGGCTCCTGCTCGATGAACCCTGAGCCGGTGGCCGATTTCTTCGACGCCATCCTCCTCGGCGACGGCGAGGAGGCAATTCTCGAAATCACCGAAGTGCTCATCAAGGCTAAGAAGGACCAGACCAACAGGAAGAATATTCTTAGGGAACTTGCCGGAATCGATGGGGTTTATGTGCCCTCCCTGTTCCGACCGGAATACGACGGCGACGGCCATATCCTCTCGATCACCGGCCTTGATGAAGATAAAAGACAGGTCAACCGACGGATACTCGCCAATCTCGACAGCATCGATCACCTCAAACACCCCATCGTCCCCAACGCCAAGATCATCCATGACCGTCTCGCTATCGAGATCGCCCGGGGCTGCACCCGGGGCTGCCGCTTTTGTCAGGCCGGGATCACCTACCGCCCGGTACGGGAACGCAGCCCGGAGAGCATCATGGAGCTGGCCACGACAGGCATCAGCAACTCCGGCTTTGAGGAACTGGCCCTGCTCTCCCTCTCGACCGGCGATTATTCCTGCCTTGGCCAGGTGCTGCCAGACCTCATGAACATCTTCGCAGATGACTATGTCTCGGTCGCCATGCCCTCGATGCGGGTCGGCACCCTGACACCGGCCATCATGGATCAGATCAAGCGGGTGCGCAAGACCGGTTTCACCCTGGCACCGGAGGCCGGCAGCGAGCGCCTGCGCCGGGTGATCAACAAGGGAATCACTGAAGAAGACCTGCTCGCCACCTGCCGCAACGCCTTCGCCCTCGGCTGGAAGGTCATGAAGTTTTATTTCATGATCGGTCTGCCCAGCGAAACACCCCAGGATATCGACGACATCATCGAGCTGGTGCGCAAGGCCAAGCAAGAGGGCGACAAGGGAGGACGAGGCCGCCGGGAGATCAATGTCAGCGTCGGCACCTTTGTGCCCAAACCGCACACCCCTTTTCAATGGGAGCGCCAGATCGGCATTGAAGAGAGCAAGGCTGCCATCACCAGGCTCAGACAAAAGATGCCCAAAGGCTGCAACCTGAAATGGCACGACCCGAAACAGAGTTTTCTGGAAGGAGTCTTCTCCCGCGGCGACCGACGCCTGGCCACCCTGCTCCAGGCTGCCTGGGCCAAAGGCGCGCGCCTGGACGGCTGGTCCGACCACTATAATCTCACGATATGGCAGGAGGCAGCGGCGGAGATCGGCCTTGACCTCAATGACTATCTTCGAGAGCGTAACGAAGAGGAGATTCTGCCCTGGCAGCACCTGCAGACCGGCGTTGACAGCCGATTCCTGCATGAGGAACGGACCAGGGCCCTGGCGGAGATCTACACCCCGGATTGCCGTTATCATGACTGCCAGGGCTGCGGACTCTGCGATTTTGACACCATCCAGCCCATCGTCCAGGACAGAGATCGATTCTTACGGCCGGACAGTCAAACCATCCCGCCCCAGGAGCACCGGCACGACAAACGCGACCGGCCGGCCCATGAGGAAATCCATATCAAATACCTGGTGAACTACAG
>JANOIV010000034.1:0-15700 GCA_031407875.1 Desulfobulbaceae bacterium
ATCATATTTTGGTCCGCACCTTATCCCAACGTTTGACCTGCCAGGTAGTAAAGGCCTGGGCCACGAGGTTGCCCGAGATATCGGCCACCCTACTCCCTATCCGGAAGGTCACAGATTCCTGCTCTTTGAGTGGGTCGAGAATTTCCGCCTTCATCCTCTCGGCCTCAAGGCGGCTCTCCGAGACAATAGCCTCTTTTGCTTGAAAGACATAGTCCACCTCGATTCTCGACATGATCAGGCGATATTTCTGGGGATCAAGCCGGCTGAGCAGCAGAAACCCGCCGGAAAATTCGGCGATCGTGGCGATGGCGCAGGCATGGATACCGCGCAGGTGATTATGATTTTTTCGGCGATACGGCGCAGTTGTCCGCAGGAACTCATCACCGAGTTCGAGGATTTTGAAACCGTGCGGGCAGTTGAAGGGGATAATCCGGCAGAGCAGGACATTGAGCAGCCACAGCCACAGCCTTGAGCCCTTGGCCCTGACGGTCAGCTTCGGCAGGAGGGCAAAACCGTTCATAGGATACTCCGCCCGGCCCGGTAGCCCTGATGACTGGCCTCAAAGACGGTGCCAGGCCCGGCAGCGTCACCGATCACCTGGCAGGAGAGACCCAAGTCGGAGGCGACCTGCTGCAGGGGATTGCAGGCCCTGGTGCCGACTGCCAGAATCACGGTATCGAACGGCAGTTCTTCGATCCGCCCGTCCTGCTCGAATCGCAACCCCTCCTCGGTAATCGCCAGAACCTTGGCCACCAGGCGGGGGACAATACCGTACCGCTCGACATCCTGCAGCATACCCCAACGGGTGGTCTTACCGAAATTGGCACCAAGCTTATCAGTCATCTCGATGAGATAGATCTCCCGTCCGCCTGTCGTCGCCAGGCGATAGAGGGACTCCGGCGACTCGGCACCGTTTATCAGCAGGAATTTTAACTCATCACCCGACAAGGTCCCTTCTTCCGCCAGAAGCAGCGCCGTCTCCACCCCCACGGCCCCGCCACCGATAACGGCCACCCGTCTGCCGGCCTGCCGGGTCCCGGCCAGCACCTCCCAGGCCTGGACTACCTGGGGCAAATCGGCACCGGCTATGGCCGGCACAATCGGCTGGCCGCCGGTAGCCAGGATAAGATGATCCGGTTTTTCCTTTTCGAGAAACTCTTTATCGATCCGAGAATTGAGGACTACCCGCACCCCGTATTCCGCCAACTGCCGCTCCAGATCGTCTGCGAGGACCAGAAATTCTCCCCGCCCCGGCGGCCTCCCGGCCAGACGCAACTGACCACCCAGGCGCATCGACTGCTCATAGATCGAAACACAGTGCCCCCGCTGGGCCGCGGCCAGCGCAGCAAACATTCCGGCCGCACCACCGCCCACCACCAGGACATCCTGAGGCACAGCCGTCTGCTCTCCGGCATCGTCGTTCTCATGACCGGCCCGCGGATTGCAGACACACTCAACCGCTTTCATCTTGAAAATATTATCGAAACAGCCCTGACCACAGCCCACGCAGTGGACTATCAGATCCTCATGGCCGTTCCTGGCCTTTTCCGGAAACCGGGGATCGGCAATGAGTCCCCTGCCGATGGCTACCATATCGCAGAAACCCTCCTGCAGAAGATGCCGCGCTGTCGCCGGATCGTTGATCCGGTGGCTGGCAACAACAGGCACCGACACCTTGTTCCTGATCTCCCGGGCCATATAGGCAAAGACCCCGCGGGGCACCTTGGTGACAATCTGCGGGACTTGAGCCTCGTGCCAGCCGACATTGATGCAGAGGGCGTCGGCCCCGGCCGCAACCAGGGCAACGGCGAAGGCCTGCAGATCCTCCCGACCGATGCCGCCTGCCATAAAATCGTTGCCGTTGACCCGCACCATAAGGGGATATTCCCGGCCAAGGCGTTTTTTCACCGCCCTGACCACCTCAAGGCCGAAACGCATCCGGTTTTCCAGACTGCCGCCGTACTCATCCCTACGCCGATTAGTCAGGGGCGAAAGAAAGGAGCTGATCAGATAACCGGTACCGGCTAGGATCTCCACCAGCTCAAAACCGGCCGTTTTTGCCCGCCCTGCGGCCTCGGCAAAGCGTTCGATGATGGTGGTTATTTCTGCGACCTCAAGCCCCCTCGGGGTCTCCCGGGTCAGACGCGAGGGGACCGGAGAGGGGGCCACCGCCTGTCTGCCGCCCAGAAAAAACGAGGCATTATAGCGCCCGGCATGATTGAGCTGGATCGCCGCCCTCGCCCCTCCTCCCCGGATGGCCAGGGCCAGCCGCGAGAGTCCGGGGATGTGCTCATCGAGGTGGCAGCCGATATTGCCGGAACTGCCTGAAAATTCGTCGACCGTGGCATAGCCGACACAGATGAGACCGGCCCCGCCCACTGCCCGTTCCCTGTAGAAATCGACCAGCCGGTCGGTGACCAGGAAATCCCGGCACATGTTCATATGCATGGCCGGCATGGCAATGCGATTTTTGATCTCCAGGCCGTCGATGCGCACAGTCTGGAACAATGGGTCAGACATTTCGCTCCTCCTTAACAGCCGGTAACCCGGTAGAACTGTTCGGCAACATCCTCAAAGAGCCCGATATCCTCCAGCGAGTCTCTCAATCTCTGAGGGTCTTTGAGGAAATCCTGCATGAAGATGATCTCCGAGGCCTTGAGGTAGATATGAAAGGCCTCCTTCATGGTATTGCCAAAGAGTCGCTGGATAATCTCGGCAATGTGCTCCTCTGCCCGGAAGGGCCGTAACTGCTCGACACGTTGCAGCATCTTGGCAATATAAAAGAGAATAATGACATCGACGCTGTCAACAGTATGGCGGTGACCGGGCAGGACCTTCTTGCCCCGCAGATTGGCCAGATGCAGCAGACTTGCACAGTAGGCCTCGTAGTTGTTGAAGCGCCGGCCGGTCTCAAGATCAACATCGAGGAGGGGCGACTGAAAAATGCCGCGCAGCAGGGTGTCACCGGTTATGGCCCAGTCATCGACCACGTAGACGAGATCGCTCTGGGAATGGCCGGGGCAGCTCAGGAACTCGATCCCGAGATGCTCGGGGATGGCCTGTTCGGCAATGAGATACTTTTCAGGAAAAGAAGGGAAAAGGACATGTTTCTGCAGTGATTCCTTCAACTCATCGATGAAGTCCTTTTGAAAACCCCTATCGGCCAGCAGACCATACATCCTGTCCATCCGTTCATCGTGATGCATGACCTTGAGAGTATCGCGATAGGGCAGATAGATGGCGGCATCGGTCTCTTCCTCAAGCCAGGAGGCCAGCCCATAATGATCGATATGGCAGTGGGTGACAAGGACATGCTGCAGACGACCGAGATCGATATGCTCACGCAGGTACTGCCGCCCTTCCCTGGTTGGCGGACCGGTGTCGAAGAGCACCAGCTCACCGGCCCGTTCAGCGGTATAACAGTGAACGGGGCCGACCATATAGGGGGTGTTGATGGTATGCTGGGTAATGGTCATCGTCTCATGATGTGTGTTTCCGTTAAAGGAAAACTACTGTCTTGCAGATTAAAACAAATACTTCTCGTCTTCGCAGGCCGCCTTGGCCAGGCTTCGCTTGGCCAGCAGCAGGCCGGTCGCGTCATACTTGGCAAAACGCCGAATGCCGGAAAGAACCATGGTCAAGGTATCCCCTTCTTCGATATAGAAGGCCCCTTTCTTGGCCGCGGTGCCCACTGCCTCGGTGGCGCTGAAGGCAAAGACCTTGACGGCCGCCTTGAGGAGTTCCTGCTTGCGCGGGGTACTGGCTGCATAAATCTTCTCGGCCCGCAGCACGGCGCTCTCAAGCGCAAAGATCTGGATCGCGATGTCGGCCGCCGCCATGAGGATCTCCTGCTCGTCGGCGATCTTGTCCATGAATTTCTGGACGCCGATTCCGGAGAGGATCAAAAAGATGGTCTTCAGATTTTTAATCAGGGCCTTTTCCCTGGCAAAGAGCTCATTCTCGTCAATCTCTTCAAAGCTTGGGGCCATCAGTGATTCAAAGGCCTTCATGGCATGGGCCTGCAGGGGCAGTTCGCCTTTCGTGGCCTTTCTCAGGATCATACCGGGGATAAGTAGCCGGTTGATCTCGTTGGTCCCCTCGAAGATCCGGTTGATCCGTTCGTCCCGGTAAAAGCGCTCAGCCGGATAGTCGCTGACAAAGCCATAACCGCCATGGATCTGTACCACCTCATCGACGGTCCGGGCCAGGACCTCGCTGCAGAAGACCTTGGCGATGCCGCACTCGGAGGCATACTCCTCGATACCTTTCTGGTACTCTTCGTAATAATTCGGGATACCCTTCTCAATCGTCTCAAGTTTTTTATCAAGGAGCCCGGCCAGGCGATAAACCAGGGATTCCGCGGCAAAGATATCGACGTTGAGATCGGCGATCTTCTCGGCAATCGCCCCGAAGCTGCTGATCTTGCGTTTGAACTGGGTCCGCTCGTTGGCATATTTGATACCGACCTCAAGGGCCATCTTGGCCGCCCCGGTGACGCCGGCGCCGAGCTTGAAACGGCCGACATTGAGGACGTTGAAGGCAATCTTGTGTCCCTTGCCGATCTCGCCGAGCAGGTTTTCCACCGGCACCCTGCAGTTGTCGAGGATGATCTGAGTGGTAGAAGATCCCTTGATGCCGAGTTTTTTCTCCTCGGGCCCAACCACCAGTCCCGCGAAGTCCTTTTCTACCAGGAAGGCGGTGAAATGCTCTTTGTCGATTTTGGCAAAGATCGTAAAGAGTTTGGCAAAGCCGCCGTTGGTGATGAACTGCTTGGTGCCGTTGAGGATATAGTATTTACCGTCCTCGGACAGGACGGCCGAGGCCTGGGCGCCCAAGGCATCGCTGCCCGAACCCGGCTCGGTCAGGCAGTAGGCGGCACACCATTCGCCGCTGATGATCTTGCCCAGGTATTTTTCCTTCTGGGCCGCGGTACCGTAATAGATCAGCGGCAGAGTGCCAATGCCGGAATGGGCGGCAAATGCCACCGAAAACGAACCGGCATAGGCGATCTTCTCGCCGACCAGCATACTCGAGGCCTTATCAAGCTCGAGACCGCCATATTCCTCGGGGGCATCCATCATCAGGAGCCCGAGTTCGCCGCACTTCTTCATCCCTTCGACGACGAGGCCGAAATTCTGCTTATCGATCTCCTCGATATGGGGCAGGATCTCGTTCTGGACGAACTGCTCGGTGGTCTTGCCCATCGAGCGCTGCTCATCGGTGAAATCCTCAGGGGTGAAGACATCCTTGCAGGATACTTCGCTTATCAGGTACTCGCCGCCTTTTGCTATATTTTCTGCCATGTTCGTGACTCCCGTATAGGTCGTGAGGTAGTGGTTTTCTATAATCTCTCAAATAAGCCCGCAGCACCCATGCCGCCACCGATACACATCGAGACGAGACCGTATTGCAGCTTACGGCGGCCCATCTCGTGCAGCAGTGTGGTGGTCAGCTTGGCGCCGGTGCAGCCCAGAGGGTGACCGAGGGCGATAGCCCCGCCGTTGACGTTGACGATCTCCCGGTTGATCCCGAGTGTCTGGACGACCGCCAGGGCCTGGGCGGCAAAGGCCTCATTCAGCTCGATCAGCCCGATCTGATCCTGTTGCATGCCGGCCAGTTTCAAGACTGCGGGAATGGCGGCGATCGGTCCGATACCCATGACCTCGGGAGCGCAACCTTTGGCCGAGAAGGCGATGAAACGGGCCATCGGATCCTTGCCGATCCGCTTCAGATAGTCTTCGGAGACCACCAGGGCACAGGCCGCGCCGTCGGTCATCTGGGACGAATTGCCGGCCGTTACCGGGCCGCCCACCTTGAAGACCGACCTGAGTTTGGCCAGACTCTCGATCGTGGTGTCCGGCCTGACGCCGTCATCCACCATCACCATCTCCTTGACCCGCTTGATCTTGCCGGCGACCAGGCTCTCTTTTTCAATTTCCACCGGGATGATCTCGTCGGTAAAACGCCCCTCGGCGATGGCCGCCGCGGCCTTGGCGTGGCTTGCGGCCGCGAAGGTATCCATGGCCTGCCGGTCGATGCCGTATTGTTCAGCTACCAGCTCAGCGGTAACGCCCATCGAGGCGAAGGACTCGGGCCAGTCGACCATCATGCCGGGATTGGCGCTGTATTTGAGGCCTCCCAGCGGCACGCAGGACATCGATTCGACGCCGCCTGCCACAATGCAGTCGGCAAAGCCGCACATGATCCGCTCGGCGGCCATGGCGATGGTCTGCAGGCCGGAAGAACAGAAGCGGTTAATGGTCTGGCCCGGCACCTCGATCGGCAGACCGGCCTTCATGGCGGCGATCCGCCCGACGTTCATGCCCTGTTCGGCCTCGGGGAAGGCGCAGCCGAGATAGACGTCATTGATGGTGGCGGGATCAATCGCCGTGCGCTCGACCAGCCCCCTGATCGCCAGGGCCGCCAGATCGTCGGGCCGCATGTCCTTGAATTTCCCCTTGTTCGCCCGGCAGCCAGGAGTTCGGTAACTTGCCAGAATATAGGCTGTTTTCATATCTATCCTCTCTTATGAGTGTATAAAATTCGCAATCGGCAGCGTACGTGCTCGTTAGTTACGAAGCGGTTTACCGGTCTTCAGCATATGCTGAATGCGCTCGGCCGTCTTTTTATTGCCGCAGAGTTTGACAAAGCCCTCTCGTTCCAGCTGCAGGAGATAGTCCTCGGTGATCAGGGTGCCGGCGGCGACATCGCCGCCGCAGACAATCTGGCCGATCAGCGCCCCCATCTCCATCTCGTACTCGGTGATAAAATTGCCCATCTTCATGTTCCAGAGCTGGCTCTTGATGCTGGCGGCAATGCCCCGACCGGGGGCCGGGATGTTCTCAAGCGGCCGTTTCGGCCGGTAATTGACGGCCAGGGCCAGGACCTTCTGTTTGGCATCGGCGATCAGCTGGTCGATATCCATGCTGATGCTGTCGCCCCGGCGCATGTAGCCCATGTCAAACAGCTCGGCCGCGCCCATTGACACCTTGGCTGTGCCGATCTGCTGGAAGTTTTTGAAGATAAAGGGCTGTGGATCGGTGCCGTACTGCTGGGCCAGCTCCACGGCCCGCAGACACATCTCCTTGGTACCGCCACCGGCCGGCAGCAGACCAACGCCGATCTCGACGAGGCCCATGTAGGTCTCGGAGTGGGCGTTGATGGCGTCGGCGTGCAGACAGAACTCGCAGCCACCACCCAGGGCCATGTTGAATGGCGCCGCGACGACCGGGATCTTGGCGTATTTCACCGCCATGGTCGCCTTTTGGAAGGAGCGGATGACCATGTTGATATCGTCATAGGCCCCCTCGGCAATGGCCACGGCCAACATCATCAGGTTGGCACCGACCGAGAAGTTGGCCCCGCGGTTGCCGAGCACCAGGCCGACGCCCTCATCCTCGGCCCGTTTGACGGCCTTATGGGTCATAGCCAGAATATCGCCGCTGATGGCGTTCATCTTGGAATGGAACTCGAAACCGAAGACCCCGTCACCAAGATCGAGGATCGAACAGTTGGCATTTTTCTCGACGACCTTGCCGGCCTTTTTGAGGATCTCCAGACGGATCTGCCCGGCCTTGACCGGCACGGGGGCATAACCGCCCTGCATGAGGTCATAATATTCCTGCTGGCCCGCTTCATTAAAACGGTAGAAGGCCTCGATTCCCTTGAGTTTCTCCGGCACCTTCACGCCGTCGGCCTCGGCCCGTTTGACAAAGGCCTGCACCCCGATGGCGTCGAGCATCTCAAACGGCCCGATCTCCCAGTTGAAACCCCATTTCATCGCGTTGTCGACATTGACCACATCATCGGCGATCTCGGGGATCCTGTTCACCGTGTAGATGAGGGTATCGCGGATGCTCTTCCAGGCAAACTCAGCCCCTTTATCCCGGGCATTCACCACCATCTTGATCTTCTGGCCGGGATCGTCGAGCTGTTTCACCAGTTGCACAGAGGGGAATTTCGGTTTGACAATCGGCTTGTATTCGCCGGTCTGGTAATCGAAATAATGAATCTGGGGTTTACCGCCGACCATCTCCTTGGTGTAGAAACCCTTCTTGGTCTTGTTGCCGAGCAGCCCCTTTTCGATCATCTTCACCATGAAATCCGGGAGCTTGAAGACTTCGCGCTCCTCATCGTCCGGGGCCAGATTATAGGAGTTGGAACCGACATGGGCGAGGGTATCGAGTCCCACCAGATCGGCGGTGCGGAAGGCCGCACTCTTCGGACGGGCCGTGGCCGGGCCGGCGATCGAGTCGACCTCCTCGACGGTCAGGCCCAGCTCCATCATGTGCTGAATGCCCTTGTAGATGGCATAGACGCCGATGCGGTTGGCAATGAAATTGACCGTATCCTTGGCATAGACGATGCCTTTGCCCAGCCTGCTGCTGATGAAGTCGGCCATATCCTTGACAACCGCCGGATCGGTCTCGCGACAGGGCACGATCTCCATCAGCCGCATATAGCGCGGCGGATTGAAGAAATGGGTGACGAGGAAGCGACGGCGCAGCTCCTCGGGTAGGACCGCAGCCATCTCGTTCACCGACAGACCGCTGGTGTTGGTGCTGAGGATCGCCGTGGCAGAGAGATACGGGGTGATCTTCTCCAGGAGATCGAGCTTGATCGGCATATACTCGACCACCACCTCGATCACCCAGTCGCAGGTCGCAAGTTTTGCCAGATCGTCTTCCAGGTTGCCGACCTGGATCAACCCGGCATATTCCGGGAGATAGAACGGCGCCGGTTTCATCTTGGTCAAGCCCTGCAGGCCGCCCTCGGCTATGCGGTTGCGCACCGCCGGGCTGTCCAGGGTCAGGCCTTTCGCCGCCTCCGGCCCGGTTAATTCCTTTGGGACGATGTCGAGCATTAGGACCTCAACTCCCGCATTGGCCAGATGGGCGGCTATGGTGGCGCCCATGACGCCGGCGCCAAGTACCGCTACTCGGTTGATCTGCCTCATTTTTTCTCTCCATGTGTGGGTTTCGACTGGAAGACTAAGCCACTTCCGTTTGTCATATACAGTTCTTCAACTATTTCTCCGTACTTTTTATAGATCTCCTTGCGTTTCAATTTCAGAGTCGGTGTCACTTCACCGCCTTCAACCGAAAATTCCCTGGCTATCAGGGCGAAATGCTTGATGGTCTTGTACGGGGGGTAATTTTTGTTCAGGGCATCGATCCTTGCACGATACAACGCCTTGATCTTATCATGTTTGACCAACTCATCAATATCGAGATAATTGATCTTTTCCTCACGGGTGAAATCGATGAGCCGCTCGATATTGGGGGTCAGCAGGGCGACGAGATAGGGTTTACGATCACCGAAGACGATGGCCTGGGAGATATACTTGTCAAGCCGCAGATCGTTCTCGATCGGTTGTGGGGCGATATTCTTGCCGCCGGCGGTGACGATGATTTCTTTTTTCCGGTCGACGATATAGACAAACCCGTCCTTGTCGATGGTGGCGATATCGCCGGTTTTCAGCCAGCCATCCTCGAAGGTCTCCCTGGTGGCCTCATCGTTCTTGTAATAGCCCTGCATGACCATGGGCCCCTTGAGCAGCAGCTCACCGTCCTCGGCCAGTTTGACCTCCACCTTCTCAAGCGGCTTGCCCACCGAATCAAAACGGATGTCGCCCAGGCTGCAGAGGGTGACCGCCGGGCTGGTCTCGGTCAGGCCATAGCCGTTAAAGACCGGGATGCCGATGATCCACATGAATTCATTGATGGTCTTGTCGAGCGGCGCGCCGCCGCAGATAAAGAATTTCAGTCGGCCGCCGAAACGGTCACGGATCTTTTTAAAGACCAGGCGGTCAAAAAAACGGTATTGCAGGCCGAGGAGGCCAACTGGTTTTTTCTCAATATATCTGGCCCGCACATACCTGCTGCCGATCTTGATGGCATAATGAAAGAGATTACGTCGAAAGGTGCTTGATTTATGGACGGTTTCGTAGATGCGCGAATAGATCTTCTCAAAGAGGCGCGGCACGCTGACCATAGCCGTCGGCCGAATCTCAACCATATTTTCCATGACCTTTGTCACATCCTCGGCAAAGGCGATATGGTTGCCGCTCAACAGGGTGGCGTAGTAGCCGCCGGTCCTTTCCAGAACATGGCTCAGGGGCAGAAAGCTCAGGAAGGTCTCTTTGTCCCCCATCCCCCCGAGCTGTTTCACGCCGTACTCGCAGTCACAGAGGATATTATATTGAGTGAGCAGGACTCCTTTCGGCACTCCGGTCGTACCGGAGGTATAAATGATGGTGATGATATCCTCATGGCGAATGCTATCTATCTGTCTCTCAATCGTCTCTTTGTCCTCATTCGAGAGGGGCGTTTCAATCTCGGACAGCTGATATTGGGTATAGACGGGAAACGAGCGGTCGCCCATGAAACGCTCGTAGGAAATAACATGCTCGACATGGGGAATCTTGTCTTTGACGGCCAGCAGTTTTTCATATTGACCCTTAGTCGAGACAAACACCACTTTGGCCTCGCTGTGATTGATCACATAGGCTGCCTGCTTGCCGGTATTGGTGGCATAGATCGGCACCGTGATTCCCCCGGCAGACTGGATACCGAAATCGGAAATGGCCCAGCCGAGGCGGTTTTCCGAAAAGATTGCCACCTTGTCTCCGGGTTGCACCCCGACTTTGCCAAGGCCGCGGGCCAGGAGCAGCACCCGTTCATAAAATTCGGCATAGGTCTGGGAGATATAGACCCCTTTTTTCTTGTAGGAGATGGCCGTTCTGTCACCGATTTTCCCGGCATTTTCTCTGAGAATAGCGGGGATTGACTGATACGAAATGATGTCCATAGTTTATGCTCTCCACAAGAAAATGACGCACTGACTCGATCGCCCTCACAGTGATGCCGCTTAAAATCTTGCAATATTTGCCGTATACCTTACCCTTACGTTTAAGTCAACCTTAATTCAATTTATTTTCCTCGCAAAAAAAGCCCGGAAACTTCCATATACAAATGTTACCCATTACCGTAAAGGAGAAAATTATAAAGGAAGTTGTGATAGTTAGCTGCTCAAGAACAGCAGTCGGAATATTTGCTGGAGCCCTCAAGAATGTCCAGGCCATTGACCTGGGTTCTCTCGTCCTAAAAGACGTTTTACGTAAAGTAGGATTGCCTCCAGCCCTCGACGGCAAGACCGTCGAACTGGCCCCGGCACAGCTCAAAGACCAGGGCCTGATCGATCTCGAAAAAAAGACCATCGACTGGGATCCAAGCCTGCAGCCGGTGTCTGTTGACGAGGTGATCATGGGCAATGTCCTCCAGGCCGGCCAGCTCGGGCTTGAGCCTCTGGCCCGGATCACACCGACTTCGCCGCCGGCGGGCTCGATCCCGCCTATATGGGCCTGGATCCGGTACCGGCGATCAGGAAGATCCTGAAAAAAAAGGCGGTCCATACACGACATTGAGATGATCGAGAGGTAGGTACAAAGAGGGCTGTCAAAATCTCTACCGTTCAGTGCCTGAACCGCCTCTGCAGATCGGCATAGGCGTCGGCCAGCAGGACAAATCGCTCATGGTCGCCGCCACTGTCCGGATGGAGCTCCTTGGCCCGTTTGCGGAAGAGACGGGCCAGCTCTCTTTTCGACATGCCCCGCAGTTCCTGTACTTTTCTGCCGAAGATCTCACCGGTCTCCTCATCGGTGCGCGTCTTCTTCTCCGGCCAGCGAAAGGTCCGGTGCCGGTCGGCGAATTGCCGGGCAAAGTCTGCCGCAAACGATCTCCCGGCAAACTCATAGTCAAAGAACATCACCAGATATCGCTGCAGGTGTTCGCGGAGTGAGCCATTTCCCGGCATACCGGCCCAGAAATGCGCATCCCCGTTCAGACGGCAGATCTCCTCGACCAGCCTGTCGGCCATCAAGACCTGATCCAGGGTCTCCGGCATGAAGGGGGCAAAGGACTCGCTGAAAAAACGCTGCAGATCGAAGATGGCAAAGACATAGGTTCGGTACTCCGCCGGGCTGAGAACCTTCTCCTGCTCCTGAAAAGAGAACTCCCGTTCATCCCGGCACTGGCCGAACAGCGGGCGGCACAATTTTTTATGCAGACGGTAGATGCGGCTCTGATCCACCGCCCCGTAACGGAGATAGTACAGACGCTTTCTGTCAAAAAGATGGATTTCTCGGTGCAGTCTCTCTTCGTCTTCCAAGGAGAAGGGTCGATTCACGGACGGCTGGTGATATCGGAAACGGCCGAGATGTTCCTGCTCCTCCCGGGAAAAGAACTCCCAGAGCAGTTCTTCCAAAAGACTGGCTGATTTCCAGCCGGCACCGGCCTTGGCCACCGCCTCATCCAACTCTGTGTGAAACATCAACACCGTTTCATCAGAGCGGTTGATGAAATCGCCGGGACTGGCGCCCAGATCAAAGACCTGCCGAAAGAGGTAGCACCCCTGCTCCTCATCAAAGAAGGACTGGCGGAGGACATATCGCACCCCCTGCCCATTACGGATTCTGGCAAGGTACATGGCATTCTCGTCTATCGAGGTGAAATGAAGGACAACAGGGCCGGCACTGCCCGGTATCGTACTGCTCCACAACCTTTCGGGCCGGAAGTCATAGAGACAAGATCACCATTGCCGACGAAAAATCAAGAATATTCCAAGGACTCGCCAAGAGGATCAGGACAAAACCGCCCCTTCTTTCCGACGGCTGCCATTAGGAAAAAGGACAATCAGAACCACACCGCCGGCGATCACCGCAAGGTTGCCCGCTGCCGATACGCCATGCAATTTGCGGAACTGTCGGCACAGGGGATGATCGACAGGAGTCGACTCAAAGGAAGAGATTTCTCGCTTGAGCTGCGCGGCACGCGGTTCGATGATAAATGCCTGCGCTGCGGTCATGGCAAGCATGACAGCGAGAATAAGCATTGAAGCAATGCGGTTGCGGTCTTTGGAGACGCCCCGGCAGAGGACGGCAATCAGGCCACAGGCCAGCCCCCAGCGGAAATAGCCGGGAAAGAGCATACCGACGATCCCGCCGGCCATATCTCGGGAATACGAGCCGAAAATGGTCGGGGTCAGCACAAAGGTGAACAGAGCCGCCCCGCCAAGCCAGCAGGCCACGGCAAGACTGTAGATAATGGATGTGAGCTTTCGCATGGTTTCTCCTTTGAGGGATGAGAGATGTTTACAGGCATTTTCTCTGTTTCTTCTGTCATATCATAGGCGAGCCTTGAATAAAAGCCTGCTCCAGAATACTACGCTCAACAAACCACCCCGTCTTTTTAATCAATCCCCCTTCTCTTTATTTTTCTCAAAACCCACATTAAGAGCTTGTCGGTAAATAATACTTTTGTGCTTGCACCCAGCTTTTGGCCGCCTTTGGCCGTTTCTCAATCGAAAAATCCTCAGCGTGGCGCTGCCACGCCTGCGGTTTTCCTCAATCGTCACGACCAAACTCGTCTCAAAATCCGGCGCGATCCCTAAAAGCCTATTTACGGACAAGCTCTAAGCTGTATAATGAAATTCTATAATACCTGTTTCGACGGTTGGCAGAGATAGAATTCCGATATTCTCAATACTTCTCCATATCAGAGCACCTGGCAGCATGTAGTTTCCTCTCGGTCTTTGCCCCGGAAGCAGGTGGATCGTTCGGCGATAGACCCAGTATGGACGCCCTCATTCAGCAGCTTGACATGGCTTAAAAAACGCAGATATTCTCCCCGGCATCTCACCATCAACCGCCTGTCCATCGCCATGCTGAAACTCAGAGCGCTGTTCCGCATCCTCTTCATTTTTGATCCGACAGCGCGGCTCAACCTCTTTGCCACCTTCCCCCTCATCAGACGTTTTTTCACGAACCGCAGCAATTTAGCCATCCTCAGAACCTTTGGCGACTTTGCCTTCACAGGGCTGATCCTCCTTGGCCTCTTCGGACCGCAGGAGCCCGCACGGAATATTTCCCTGTTTCTGGCCTGGGGCGTCTGGTGGTCCGGGGTGGTGCTGAGCTGGTTTTTTGTCGGCAAGTTCTGGTGCGGGGTCTGTCCTTTTCTCGGCGTCGGCCGACTGCTGCAGCGTTTCGGGCTCAGCCTGGGTCTCGATCCCCCTCACGCCCTGCGTCAATACTCCATTCATATCGCCGTATTTCTCTTTGCCGTGATCGTCTGGGCCGAGTCGGTTACCGACATGAAACACTGGCCCCTCGGCACGGCCCTGCTGCTGCTCTCGATCCTGCTCGGCGCCACTCTTATGGGTTTTCTCTACAAAGGCCAGGCATGGTGCCGATACATCTGTCCTCTGGGCAAAATCATCGGCACCGGCGCCACCATGTCCATGATCGAACTCCGCTCCGATCTGACGCTGTGCCGGACCTGCAGTTCGTTCGCCTGCAAAAAGGGCCGGGAGGGGCTTCGGGGTTGTCCGATCTACCTCGGTGCCCATAACATTCACAACAACCGCGACTGCCTGCTCTGCGGCCGTTGTGTCCTGCTCTGCAATAACGAATCGCCGCGGCTTCTGCTGCGCAATCCCTTTGTCGAGCTGGTCGCCGACAAAGGCCGCGACCTCACCTGCTCATTCATCATCCCCTTTCTGGCAGGTTCGCAATGGGCGCGTTTCATCCAAGAGAGTCCATGGTACAACGACCTGGAAGCAAGACTCTTCGACTCGCGCGCGATCTCCTTCACCCTGCTCCTTGCCCTCAGCTGCGCGGCCTTTCTCGGCATTATCAGATTCGGCAACCACCTGATCAGCCAGCCCCACAGCGACAAGACCGACCGCTGCTCACCGATGATCCCGATCCTCACGCCTCTTGCCTTCAGCGGCGAACTCATCTATCGCCTGCAATATCTGTTATCGGAAGCGGGACAATTTCCGGTGGTCTTTGGCAGACAATTCGGCTTTGCCCTCGAACAGTTTTCGTTCACGGTGCCCGCCGGCGCGCTGATGATACTCTCCGTGACGGTGCTCCTCCTTGGCAGCCTTGGCAGTCTGTATGTGACGCGGCTCTTCAGGCAGCGGGGAGTGCAGGAATCGCAGGTGGGCAAGTCCTGCCCGGCAGTGAAGATTCTGGTTGGCCTGGTGAGCCTGATCTATCTCCTGCTGATCCTGTGAGAGATCAAGGAAACAGCCAGAAACCCAACCCGAAAAGGGCCGGAGAGCAGACAGAGAGGAGGGAAGCAGGGATACAGGACAAAACAGCCTGATCCTGAAACAGGTGCTGCAAATTTCAGCAGCAACCCAAGAGCATACGCCGATAGACGTTGCGCCAGAGCCGCTCGACGAAGCCTGTCCTGAGCTTGTCGAAAGGATGTTGCGAATGCCCGCCCACGCCCGTCCATGCTGATGACGATGCCTTCCCGTTTCAGCACGCCGGTGAAGGCGTCACTGGTAAACTGTGAGCCTTGATCGCTGTTGAAGATTTCCGGCCTGCCGTGAGTACGCAAGGCGTCCTCCAAACAATCGACACAGAACACCGCTTCCATGCTGTTACTGAGCCGCCAGCTGAGTACCCGGCGCGAATACCAGTCGATGATCGCTGCCAGGTAGGCGAAGCCATGAGCCAGCCGGATGTAAGTGATGTCGATGCTCCAGACCTGATTGGGTCTGATAACAGAAACACCGCGCATCTGGTGTGGTCAAGTAAAAATGGACAGATTGCTAAGCGGCTTTTTCAAGAGGCCTCATTTCCTCAAACTCCATTGGGCTGACATAACCCAAATACGAATGACGCCTTCTG
>JANOIV010000044.1:0-39226 GCA_031407875.1 Desulfobulbaceae bacterium
GGCAGGAGAAACACCGCTCCTGCCCCCAAAAATCATCTCATCCCCTTACCTCATCACGCCACCGGAATGCCCCAGATCTCCTCGGCATACTGTTTTATCGTGCGATCAGTGGAGAACTTGCCCATTCGCGCCACATTGAGGATAGCCATCCTTGTCCAGTCCTCCTTATCAAGAAAGGCCTCATTGACCCGTTTCTGACAGTTGATGTACGACTGAAAATCAAGAAGCAGGAGATAGGGATCATACTGGTTCATCAGGCTGTCGACCAGCGGCATGAACAACGCCTTGTCACCCCGACTGAAACAGCCGTTCTTAAGACTCTCGATGATCTCGTTGATCTCCTCGTCGCCCTGGCAGATCTGCCAGGGCGTACGGCTGACGTTCAGCCGTTCATACTCCGCCTCTGCGGCGGTCATGCCGAAGAGGAAAAAGTTTTCGGCGCCGACCTCCTCCATGATCTCGATATTGGCGCCGTCAAGGGTGCCGATAGTGAGGGCCCCGTTCAGGGAGAACTTCATATTGCCGGTGCCGGAGGCCTCGGTGCCGGCCGTGGAGATCTGCTCGGAGAGATCGGCCGCCGGCATGATTATCTCAGCCTGGGAGACCGTGTAATTAGGCAGGAAGACCGCCTTGAGTCTGCCTCTGATGCGCGGATCGTTATTGACCACATCGGCAATCGAGACGATGAGCTTGATGATGAGTTTGGCCCGCCAGTAGGAAGGCGCGGCCTTGCCGGCGAAGATCACGGTCCTCGGGGCGATGATTGCCTCGGTGTTGCGCAGGATCTGGTGATAGAGATAGATCACGTGCAGGGCGTTGAGCAGCTGCCGTTTATATTCATGGATCCTCTTGACCTGGACGTCAAACATCGAATCAGGATCAACCTTCAGGGCGCAGGTTTCCTTGATATGCTTGGCCAGACGCAGCTTGTTGCCCCTCTTCACCTCCTGCCATCTTGTGCGGAAAGCGGCGTTATCGGCCAGGGGTTCAAGGCCGCGCAACTGCTCGAGATCGGTTATCCAGCCCATGCCGATATGCTCGCTGATCAGGGTCGCGAGCTCGGGATTGGCCTGCAGCAGCCAGCGCCTGGGGGTGATACCGTTGGTCTTGGAGTTGAATTTGCCCGGATAAAATTGATCAAAATCGTGGAATAACCGCTCTTTGAGCAACTTGGTATGGAGATCGGCCACCCCGTTGACCGAATGACTGCCGACAATGGCCAGATGGGCCATGCGGATCATCTTCGGCGGGCCTTCCTCGACAATCGACATATTGCGCAAGCGGTTGACATCACCGGGATACTGCTGAGCGATCAATTCGAGAAACCGCCGGTTAATCTCATAGATGATCTCGAGATGGCGAGGCAGAACCCTGCCCATCAAATCGACGGTCCATTTCTCGAGGGCCTCGGACATCAGGGTGTGATTGGTGTAGGCAAAGGTCTTGACGCAGATAGCCCAGGCCTTCTCCCAGGTCAGCCCCTCCAGGTCGAGGAACAGTCGCATGAGCTCAGGGATGGCGATGGCCGGGTGGGTATCGTTGAGCTGCACCGCCACCGTATCGCTGAAATTTTCAAAATTACCCTTGCTCTTGTTCTTCTTGTAACGCCGCATGATATCCTGCAGGGTGGCGGCGACAAAGAAATACTGCTGTTTGAGCCGCAGCTCCTGACCGGCCAGATTATGATCCGGCGGATAGAGCACCTTGGAGATGGTCTCGGAACTGACCTTGGACTGCACCGCCCCGATGTAATCGCCCTGATTGAAGAAACCGAGGTCAAGATCGCGGGAGGCCCGGGCCGTCCACAGGCGCATATTGATGACATGGTCGTTGCGGTAGCCGGGGACCATGATATCGCAGGGCATGGCCATCACCTCGGTGGTGTTGATCCATTTGGCCCGGTAACTGCCCTGCTCGTCCTGATAACCGGTGACATGGCCATAGAACCGGACTGGAAAGACCGGCACCCGGCGCTCGAATTCCCAGGGTGTGCCGTAACGCAGCCAGTTGTCCGGGGCCTCGACCTGATAGCCGTCGATCAGCTGCTGATAAAAAAGCCCGTACTCATAGCGAATACCGTAGCCGTAGGCCGGGATCTTGAGAGTGGCGATTGAGTCCATGAAGCAGGCGGCGAGCCGGCCCAGACCACCGTTGCCAAGGCCAGCATCCTCTTCCTGATCGCGGATCTCGGTCATATCGAAACCCAAGGCCTCAACGGCTTTTTTGGCGTCGTCCATGATCCCAAGATTGGTCAGGCTGTTGCCCAGCGACCGGCCGATAAGAAACTCGAGCGACAGATAATAGACCCTTTTTTTCTTCTTGGCGTAGAAGGTCTTCTGGGTGGAAATCCATTTCTCGACCATGATATCGCGCATGGTATAGGCCAGGGCCTTGTAGATATCGGAGGGACCGGACCGCTCCGGATCCCGACCCTGAAAACTCATGAGATGATGGATGATGTTTTCCCTGATCGCCTCGGCGTTGGTCTGAAAAAACGCCTCGGCACAGGGCTTTGTCTCCCCGGTTTGATTGCCCTGCGATTCGACCCTCTGCAATGTCTTCATATTTCCCCTCCAAATAATAAAATCAGCACGGAGTCCTGATTGATAATCTGTACTGTTCTTTCTCCTGATTGCCCGATTTTTAAGGCATTGACAGACGGCACAGCCTGTTTATCTCTATAATCGAGAGCAATAAGGGAGTGAGCAGATATCTTTGCTCTTTCTAGTTTGCCATTTTTCCAGGCCGGATGTCCAGTTTTTGCACTCTGTCACCTCTTTTTATTGAGGAAGATACCACGCCGGAGTATACATTGAAACTGCCTGAAGACCTGCCGGCGGCCTCTTGAAGGCCAATGAACGCGGCTGGAGAGCAGCCCGAACTTCCACCTTAAGATAAAGAGCCAGCTATGAGCACACCCGCACCAGTCAAGAAAAGCCAGTCTCCGATCCTTCTCATCGTCGTCTTTATCTGCGGTCTTCTCGCCGGTGTCGCCTTGACCGTCTATAAAATGGGAGGCACGGCAGCACCGCCGACTGCCGACAGTGGAGGGGGAGAGCAGACTTCCAAGGAGAATACCGAGGCCATCGCCCAGCTTGAGAAACTAACCCTCGACCAGCCCGATAATTATCAGGGCTGGATCAAGCTCGGTCATCTCTATTTTGACTCCAATCAGCCGGAGAAGGCTATCGCCGCCTACACCCGCTCGCTTGCGCTCCATCCGGGCGATGCCAATCTCCTGACCGATCTCGGGGTCATGTACCGCAACACCGGCCAGAAGGAAAAGGCCATTGAATCCTTTGACAAGGCCCGGGAGGTCGATGCCAAACACGAACCGTCCCGGCTGAACAAGGGTATTGTCCTGCTCTTTGATATGAATGATCCGACTGGAGCCATCGCCAGTTGGGAGGAGCTGCTGAGCCTCAATCCCGAGGCCAAGATGACCGACGGCACAGGCGTTCGGGAATTTATCGAGCAGGTCAAGAAGGAACAGGCCAAACCGCAGAAAAAATAACCGCCTCCCCTTCTGCCATAAAAAAGAGCGGAAGTGATCCCTGAACGGCCCTTCAACGGTCCCTGAGAGGCCCTTCGACTACGCTCAGGGACCGTCGGGCCGCTTCGTCAAAAACCAAAAGGAGCAACCATGAAAATTGAGACCCTTGCCCTGCAAGCCGGCCATACCGTCGACCAGGACAGCCTTTCACGGGCCGTACCGATCTACCGAACCAGCGCCTATCTATTCAAGAGCACCGAACATGCCGCCAACCTCTTTGCTTTGAAAGAACTCGGCAATATCTATACCCGCATCGGCAATCCTACCCAGGCCGTCCTGGAAGAGCGGGTCGCCCGACTTGAAGGCGGGGCGGCCGCCCTGGCCTTGGCCTCGGGCACCTCGGCGATCTTCTACTCGATCATCAATATCTGCAGCCAGGGCGACGAGGTGGTCGCCGCCAACAACCTCTACGGCGGCACCTACTCCCAATTCGACTCAATCCTGCCGCAACTGGGCATCACGGTGCATCTGGTCGATCCCGCCGATCCCGAGAACTTCGCCAGGGCCATCAACGACCGGACCCGGGCGCTCTACTGCGAGACGCTGGGCAACCCGGCCCTGAACATGACCGATATCCGGGCCGTGGCCGATATCGCCCATGCCCACCAATTGCCGCTCATCGTCGACTCGACCTTCACCCCGCCCTGTCTGCTGCGGCCGATCGAACACGGGGCAGATATCGTCATCCACTCGCTGACCAAGTGGATGGGCGGCCACGGCACCGGCCTCGGCGGCATCGTGGTCGACGCCGGGACCTTCGACTGGACCGACCCGAAATTCAAGCTGTTCAATGAACCGGACCGATCCTACCACGGTCTGCGCTATGCCCACGATCTGGGCGAGATGAACCCCATCGCCTTCGCCCTGCGTATGCGCCTCGTACCGCTGCGCAACCTCGGTGCCTGCATCTCACCGGACAACAGCTGGCTCTTTATCCAGGGTATCGAGACCCTGGCCCTGCGCATGGAGCGACACAGCGAAAACGGCCAGGCCGTGGCCGACTATCTGCACAGGCACCCCGCGGTCGAATGGGTGAACTATCCGGGCCTGCCCGGCTCACCGGGTTTTGAGACCGCGCAAAAATACCTGAAAAACGGCTTCGGCGGCATGGTGGCCTTCGGCATCAAAGGCGGTCTTGCCGCGGGCCGGCGGTTCATCGAAGGACTGCAGCTCTTCTCGCATCTGGCCAATGTCGGGGACGCCAAGTCGCTGGCCATCCACCCGGCCTCGACCACCCACTCCCAGCTCACGCCTGAGCAGCTGGCGGCCGGCGGCATCAGTGAATCGATGCTCCGTCTCTCGGTCGGTATCGAGCATATCGACGATATCCTCCTCGATATCGAGCAGGCCCTGGAAAAGGCTGGCCGGTAGGACCAGGATGAAGGGCAAAATGCCATGACCGCAGCGATTACACACCAGGATCCAGCCTCCGTCGGTCACGTCGAGAAAAGATATCACACTTTCGCCGAACCGCCGGAGGAAATGCTGCTCGAGAGCGGAGCGAGGCTCGGGCCGATCACCATTGCCTACGAGACCTGCGGCAGCCTCTCTCCAAAAAAAGACAACGCGGTGCTGATCGCCCATGCCTTTTCCGGCGATGCCCACGTGGCCGGCAGATACGCCGGGGAGCAGAATGGGGATAAGGCCGGCTGGTGGGATTTCATGGTCGGTCCGGGCAAGGGCATCGACACTGAGCGCTACTTTGTCATCTGCGCCAATATCCTCGGCAGCTGCATGGGCTCGACAGGCCCGTCGTCGCTCAATCCCGAAACCGGCCGGCCCTACGGTCTCGACTTTCCCATGGTCACCATCGGCGATATGGTCGAGACCCAGAAAAGGCTGCTCGATCATCTCGGCATCGAGAGACTTCTGGCCGTTATCGGCGGTTCCGTCGGCGGCATGCAGGTACTCGAATGGTGCGTCCGCTATCCGCAGATGGTCCAGGCCGCCATTCCCATCGCCACCACCATGCGCCACTCCGCCCTGGCCATCGCCTTCAACGAGATCGCCCGCCAGGCCATCATGGCCGATCCCCACTGGAACAGAGGCAATTACTACGACGCTGCCAACCGTCCTGATCTCGGTCTTGCCGTGGCCCGCATGGTCGGCCATGTCACCTATCTCTCCGACGAGGCCATGCATCGCAAATTCGGTCGAAGGCTGCAGGGCAAGAACGACTTTTCCTTCGGCTTTGATGCCGATTTCCAGGTCGAGAGCTATCTCCGGCATCAGGGCAGCAAATTCGTGCGCCGCTTCGACGCTAATTCTCTGCTGTATATCACCAGGGCCTCCGACTATTTCGATCTGGTTGAACGGATCGCTCCGGCCGCAACATTGCCGGACGGTGGCGGATCAGGCAGCAAATATCTTGTCATCTCCTACAGTTCCGACTGGCTCTACCCAACCTATCAGGCCAGGGAACTGGTGCGGCACCTGAAACGGCGGGGATGCGATGTCAGCTTCTGCGAGATCGAGGCGGACTGCGGCCACGACGCCTTTCTCATAGCCGACGAACGGCTGGCAAAACTGCTACGGGGGTTTCTCAATGGTATCGCCCGAGACTGATTCGCTCCGTTTTGACCTGCAGGTCATCGCCTCGGGCATCGAACCGGGCAGCCGCATCCTCGATCTCGGCTGCGGCAACGGCGACCTCCTGGCCTGGCTGACGGCCAATAAGGGGGTGGTCGGCACCGGTATCGAACAGGACAAGGATAAGGCCGCTCACTGTATTGCCCGTGGCCTCAGCGTCCTGCAGGGCGATCTGAACAGCGAGGTGGAGGACTACCCCGACCGGAGTTTTGACTACGTCATCCTCAGCCAGACCCTGCAGCAGGTCTTTGAACCGGCCAGGCTTCTCTACTCGCTGGCGCGGATCGGCAGACGGGTGATCGTCAGTTTCCCCAACTTCAGCCACTATTCGATCCGGTTGCAGTTACTGTGCAAAGGCCTTGCTCCGAAAAATGATCAGCTGCCCTATTCCTGGTACGATTCGCCCAATATCCGGGTCATCACCCTGGCCGACTTCCGCAAATTCGCCCGCGACGTCGGCTACCGGATAGTCCGGGAGATCGCCATCAATACCAACACGACCAGCAGCAGCGGCACTATCGTCAGCTATTTCAGCAATTGCCGGGCCACCTACGGCATTTTTATTATTGAAAAAAAGGCCCCGGAGGGCACCTGAACCACTCCCCTCCGGCATCCCGAGTACCTCAACCAAGGCAATAGAACCCATGTCGCGAAAACTGCAGCCCGAGCCAACAATCAAATCCCTCTCCGACCTCTGCGAGCATATCCAGCTGAGCAGCAGCAGCCAGCACGACAAGGTGCCGGCGGTGGTCAAACGTCTGCTCAACTCTTGGAACACCAAAGACTGTTTTGAGCATATCAGCCCGGTGGCCATCCCTTCCCATGAAAAGATCATCGATATCGTCCAGCAGGCCAGGCGTATCCTCTTCCCCGGTTACTTCACCAAGACCCGGCTGCACGCCGCCAATCTCGAATATTATATCGGCAAGGAGACCACCGACCTCTATGAGAAGGTCAACGAACAGATCACCATGGCCATCCGCCACGACTGCCGGCGCAACGACCTGCCCTGCACCAACTGTGAAGAGCGCAGCCAGGAGATGACCCTGGCCTTTATCGAATCCCTGCCGGAGGTCACAGCGATCCTGGCCACCGACATCAGGGCCGCGCTCGACGGCGATCCGGCCACCGACAGCCCCGACGAGGTGATCTTCAGCTATCCAGGTCTTTTGGCTATCTCGATCTTTCGTCTGGCCCATGAACTGTTTCGCCTCAAGGTGCCGATCATCCCGCGGATCATGACCGAGTACGCCCACAGCCTTACGGGAATCGATATCCATCCGGGGGCCACCATCGGCAAGAGCTTCTTCATCGACCACGGCACCGGTGTGGTCATCGGCGAGACCACCCTCATCGGCAAAAACGTCCGGCTCTACCAGGGCGTGACCCTGGGTGCCCTGTCGCTGCCCCGTGACGCCGGGGTCCGCATGCGGCACCAAAAGAGACATCCCACTATTGAGGATGACGTAATCATTTACGCCAACACCACCATCCTCGGTGGCGATACGCTCATTGGTACCGGTGCGGTGATCGGCGGCAATATCTGGCTTACCGAGAGTGTCGAGGCCGGAACCAGGGTCCTGCTCAAACGGCCCGAGCTGATCTACTCCAATTCCAGGTAGCATAAACGACAGAATCATCTCAAGCGAACAAGCGAGGACCGACATGACTCAAAAACTGACTGAAACAACCGGCAACACCCCGCTCCTCTTCCTCTCTAACTTCTCGGCCGGTTGCCTCGCCACCCTGCTCGGTAAACAGGAGTCGCGCAACCCCATGGGCAGCGTCAAATGCCGCATTGCCGTGTCGATGATCGATGCCGGTCTTGAGGACGGCTCGATCGTCTCCGGCACCACCGTCATCGAACCGACCAGCGGCAACACCGGCCTGGGCCTGGCCTTTGTCTGCGCCAGCCGCAATATTCGCTTGATCCTCACCATGCCCGAGAGCATGAGCATCGAGCGCCGAAAACTGCTGAAACACCTCGGCGCAGAACTTGTGCTGACCCCGGCCGCCCAGGGCATGAAGGGCGCCATCGCCGAGGCCGAGCGGCTGGTCCGGGAAACACCGGCCAGCTTCATGCCCGATCAGTTCGGCAATCCGGCCAATCCAGCCGTCCACCGTCGCACGACCGCCGAGGAGATCTGGCGCGATACCGGCGGCAAGATCGACATCTTCGTGGCCGGGGTCGGCACCGGCGGCACCATCACCGGGGTCTCGGAGGTCTTAAAGGGCCGGAACCCCCAGATGAAAAGCATCGCCGTGGAACCACTCGACTCGCCCGTCCTCTCCGGTGGCAGCCCCGGCCCCCATAAGATCCAGGGTATCGGTGCCGGCTTTGTGCCGGCCATCCTCAACCGGGAGATCATCGACGAGGTAATGACCGTCACCAATGACGACTCCTTCAACACGGCCCGTGAGCTGGCGGTGAGCGAGGGCATCCTCTGCGGCATCTCAAGTGGTGCCGCGGCCTGGGCGGCCAGAGAGGTCGCCCGTCGTCCGGAAAACGCCGGTAGGACCATCGTGGTCATCCTGCCGGATACCGGCGAGCGATATCTGAGCACCGCACTTATGCTGGAGTAGACCACATATCCGGCAAACGCCGTTCTGCCTCCCGGAGAAAAAAGAATTCACTGGCAAAGAGAGAGGGATACTACTATAATTTCTGATACATCCAGCCAAACAATCCCGACATTATTCAAACCAGGAGGGCCAAAACCATCGAAACACGACACCTGAAAATATTCGTCGCCGTCTACAAGAACCGCAGCTTCACCAAGGCCTCCGAACTCCTGCACACCAGCCAGCCGACGGTGAGCGAACATATCCACAACCTCGAGACGCGACTCGACTGCAAGCTCTTCGACCGCCTCGGCCGCTCCATCATGCCGACCCTTGAGGCGGAAATCCTCTATCCCAGGGCCTTGGCCATCCTCGAAGACCTGCGCAAGCTCGAGGACGAACTGGCCACAACAAACAAGGGCGTGGCCGGAGAACTGATCATCGGGGCCAGCACCATCCCCGGCGACTATATCATCCCGGGGCTCGCCGCTTCTTTCAAGAGCCGCTATCCGGCTGTCTCGTTTGAAATCCGCATCGGCGATTCAGGCAAGATTACCAACAGTGTCATCAACAACGAACTACTGCTCGGCATCGTCGGGGCCAAGCTCCCTTCAAAGAAGATTACCTACCAACCCTTCCTTGAGGACGAGCTTATTCTGGTGGTCGCCGATGGCCGGGATATCCCTGACACCATCAATCCGGAGGACCTGGCCACTCTGCCCTTTCTGATGCGCGAGGAAGGATCCGGCACCAGAAAAAATATTGAGACATTTTTCGCCGGAAAAGAACTCGATATCGATCATCTCAACATCTGCGCCACCCTCGGTTCGAGCACGGCCATCAAGGAATCGGTCAAGGCCGACCTCGGGGTCTCGATCATCTCCCGTTACGCCATGCTGGATGAACTGCAGGCCGGCCTGGTCAGGGAGATCCAGATCAGAGGACTGACGATGAAACGCTCCTTCTATATCATCTCGGCCCCCAAACGGACCCTGCCCAACCACTACCGGCTCTTTCTCAACAGTCTTCTGGAAGAATGCAACGCCTGAACTAAAACAACAAACAGAAAAGGAGAAGAATATGTCCCTGCCAGGAAGGTGCTTTCCGGCCATCGTACTTTTTGTCACCCTCTGCCTGAGCACTGCAATGGCCATGGCAGACACAGCACCATTCCCCTCTGCGACCGGTCTCCGTATCGGCACCTCCCTGATGGGTGAAGATATTGAGCAGTACGATCTCTTCTTCGCCAGAAACCTGCCCTGGACGAAGCCTCTGGACTCCGGCTGGCAACTGGAATCGGTGGGAGAGTTGACCGCAAGCACCCTCCATAACGATCAAGAAGATGGTTTCAGCGGCTCCATTGCAGCCGATCTCTTTCTGGTATCTCCAGAGCGCAGGTTTTCATTTAACTCAGGGGTTGGTGCCGGGCTTCTGGAAGACTACGTCCTGGGCGACTATGATTTCGGCGGCCCGATTTTCTTTTTGTTCCATACAGGTGCCCGGTTGCACCTCACCCCCCGCATCTCGCTCGGATACCGTTATGCGCACCAGTCCAATGGCCACATATACACCAAGAATCCGAGCCTGAACCTGCATCAGATAGAACTGTGTTTCTCTTTCTGACGGGCCTCGACGCGGTCGGCCTTTCCGGCCCCCTCCGCGGCGTCTTATCTTAACAGGCAGCTCTGTATGCGATTGCAGGGCTGGCCTGTCGGAGACGTCCGCCTGACCGCAACAACGAAGCACGTTCTGCGCTCATCCCCAAACAACCGCCCCAATCCACGAGCTAAACGACCGCTTAAAAAGCCCTTGATATTTAACTTTCATCTGTGATAGGCTTGCTCTCTCGACATTGCAGGCGATTTCTGGTGTAGAGACAAGCCCCTGCAGGACTCGCCGGCAGGAAAAACCCCCACGAAGCGCCACGGCAGGTCGCAATCGATCCGCCCCGTGCCTTCTTCACTCCGTATCCCGGCATCAGCTCATGAGCACACAAAACCTTCGCATCGAAAAGATCGGCGGCACTTCGATGTCCCGTTTTCCTGAGGTCATCGACAATATCATCCTCAGAGATCCCGCTGATATCTACAGTCGCATTTACATCGTGTCGGCATACGGTGGCATCACCAACGATCTTCTCGAACACAAAAAAACCGGCAAACCAGGTATTTATCAACTTTTCAAGGAACAGGAAAATTATCCCCGCACCATGCTGGCCCTGCGAGACCGACTCTTCGAACTGAACAAGGGATTCGTTCCTGCCGGGCTTGATCTTGAGGTGGCCAATGATTTCATCGGTGATCATATCGATCTGGCGATCAATATCCTGCGCAGCATGGATAACGTCCTGGCCTCCGGCTACGTCTCCCGCAAGGCCCTGCTGCTTGCCGCCCGTGAACTGCTGGCCTCGCTCGGCGAGATGCACAGCGCCTTCAACTCGGCAAACATCCTGCGGAACCGGGGATATGACGCAACCTTCGTTGATCTGAGCGGCTGGGAAGACAGCCGGCAACTGACTATCGACGAACGTATCAAAGACAGTTTTGAGGATATCGATCCCTCCGCCACCATCTGCTTTGCCACCGGCTATACCAAGGGAACGGAGGGCATCATGCGGGAGTTCGACCGTGGCTACTCGGAGGTAACCTTCTCAAAGGTGGCGGTGCTGCTCGGCGCCACGGAGGCCATCATCCATAAGGAATACCACCTCTGTTCCGGCGATCCGATGATCATCGGCGAAGACAAGATCCACCCGGTCTGCAACACCAACTTCGACGTCGCCGACCAACTGGCCGACGTGGGTATGGAGGCCATTCACCCCAAGGCCTCCAAGCCGCTGGAGATAAACAATATCCCGATCCGGATTAAAAATGCCTTTGATCCCGGCCACCCCGGCACCCTGATCACCAAGGACTTCATCGCCCCCAAATCAAAAGTGGAGATCGTCACCGGCTCGGACAAGGTGATCAGCCTGGAGATCCACGATACCCGCATGGTCGGCGAAGTGGGCTTTGACCTACGTATCATGCAGGTTCTCACCAAGCACCAGGTCTCCTACATCAGCAAGGCCACGAACGCCAATACCATCGGCATGATCATCGCCGACAGCGACTGCACCCCCGAACTGCTGGCCGACCTCAATGACAGGTTTGAACTGGTCACCAGCACCCCGGTGGCCATTGTCTGCGCCATCGGCTCAAATATCGGTCAGCCCGGCATTCTGGCCAAGGCCGCCCAGGCCCTGGCCACTGACAATATCAACATCCTGGCGGTATCCCAGACCTCGCGTCAGACCAATATGCAGTTCATCGTTGCCCGGGAACAATTCGCCCAGGCCCAGCGTGCCCTGCACGGAGCCTTATGTATGTAGCGACCAGCTGGCGTCATTCCTCTGCAGTCTGACGGACTCCAGCCGGGAAATGAGCATCTGAAAAGACGAAAGGCCCGGTATGAAACGTCATACCGGGCCTTTCGTCATTTCAGACGAGGTGTTTGCGAAACTGCAGATCCCCTATTCCGCCTTACGGCAGAGGCAATACACAAATTTCTGAACAGAACCAAAAGGGGTGACATGATTTTCATTCTCGTGACGAAGCAATGAGAACGATTCACCGAACTGCGCATGCAGCTCCTCGGGACGGTAGCGCATCACCGGCAAGCCACTGCACATGGTTGGACCATCTTCAGCGAAGGTGGCGACAATCACATGACCACCAGGCTTGACGGAATGTAATACTGCGGTCACATATGCTTTGCGATCTTCCGGCGCTGTGAGGAAGTGAAAAACAGCTCGATCATGCCAAACGTCGAAGGCATGGAAAGGGAGATCGGCCTTTGAAATATCTGCTTCTATCCACTGCACGTTAGCCGCACCCGAACCGAGTCGCTTCCGGGTGGAGGCGAGAGCCGCCGCTGAAATATCGAGAACGGCGAGGTTCGTGTAGCCGTCTGCAAGAAGATCGTCGACAAGCGTGGACGCACCACCGCCAACATCAATGATTGATGCAGTACGGGGAACCCCAGTAGCACGGATGAAATCCAAGGAATATTCCGCGTGCTTTTGAAACCAGCCCACCGCGTCTGTTGCCTTGGTTGAGTAGACCTGTTCCCAGTGATTTTTTGGCTGCATAATGGCGTCCTGAGAGAAGTGACTCGAGATGCGGGGGAGAAGCGCGGTCGCCGCGTTGCCTCTGCGGTCATTGAGCTACTCATTCCCCGAGTCTCTTGAAGTTGTGAGGCAATCCTCTGCCTCAAGAAACAGCCCCCCTCTACTAGCCGAGGGCCTGTTCAAGGTCCATCGCGTGTTCCTGCTCCACCGCCAGGATAAGTCTTAACTGCTGGGCAAGATGATAGAGGTTCAACTTTTCGGCTTGCTGCACACGGGCAATATACCGAGCAATGGCGTCGTTCTCGCCCTCCAAGTCCTGTCTGAGCATTTCCTCATTATTCGCCGATGTCTTTGGTACCGGCATATCAACGGTAGGAAATCCGCCCAAATATTCGATCTGGCTCGCCAGGATCGTCGCGTGGGCCAGCTCTTCCTGCGCGTGAATCACGAGTTCCTTCTGGATACTCTGGTACATGGCACCCTTCAGTACCCCTTGATGCTGGGTGTACTGGACGCAGGCCGTATACTCAAGCCCCAGGTCCATGTTAAGTAATTCGATTAGTTGCTCTTTTGTCACCTTCGCCATGCCACCCTCCTTGTATTTTTCTTTTCTGTTTGTCTGTTCCATGGGCTTAGGGGCCGTTGCGAAATATCCATTACACTTCTACTGATTTCGTTACGGCCCCTTATGCCGATTACGATATTTCAATGTAACAGTTATTTATTAACGACGGCTTAGCCCGTATTGCCTGCCCAATAGACGATTGGCCATTCCGCGGGCTGTTTTCCGGCCCGCAACAAGAATGTATGCATGAGAAGAGCGGTGGAAAATGCGGAGCTCCCAGCAGCCTCATTCTTTCAGATATTCCCCCGAAGGTACCAGGATACCACGTTTGTCGAGATTAAAATAGATCCATGCCATCTCTATGTGCTGCCCTTCACCTTCAGCTTCGAGGAGAACCTCCACCTCTTCCCGCCGATACCAGTCGGGGTGCCCTTCCAGACTGTCGAGATAGGCCAGTGTCACCTCATCCACTCTGTACAGTTCACCAAAAATCGGCGAGACCGACTCTTCCTTGACGACAATCGGCAAGCCCGTTGAATACATGGCGTACATCCTTACTGTCTGAGCCAACCCGAGCAATTCCGCAGAAGTGAGGAGGCGATGATTACTGAAACCTTTTTTCAACGTGCCATACACAAAAACAAGATGCTCCATCCGACCATTCATCCTTGATTGAGTTTTTTTGTTGCCGACCATGTATCTTTTCTACAATCCTGATCAATGGATTTGATACATCCACTCTGAAACTCTAAAGGATGCATCCACTAAAATCAAACGAATATCCATGTTCTTTCCTAAGAAAGTCAACTTTGCTGACATTGAAATACCTATTCAGGCTGGAAATACTCCTTGAGAAAGATTGCCGGTCCAGCTTTCCTGTGGTATCACGGAAAACTGTTTTCTCTCTCTTGCCTTCAACCGGAACGGATACTGCGTATGAGCTCAGAACCTGCCCAGCCAACCACGACCAACCTCTCCGGGATCATCGCCGCCCTGCTGTCCGCCCTGCTCATGGGCACTATCGGTGTTTTTGCCAAAATCACCGGCCTACCTGCCGAGACCGTCACCTTTTTCCGACTGATGTTCGGTGCCTGTTTCATGCTCCTCTTCCTCCTCGTGACCCGACAGACCAGCTGCCTGAAAAGGTGGCCGACCTGGCCGGTCCTGGTCAACGGCGGCATGCTGGCAGGCTTCATCATCTTCTACGTGCAGGCCATGAATCTGACCACCATGGCCAATGCCATCATGCTGGTCTACCTGGCCCCTCTTACGGCCTCGATTTTCGCCCACTTCTTTCTCGGAGAACGGCTCAACCGGGCAAGTATTCTCCTGATCGGGACCGCTCTGTTCGGTTTTGCCATGATGATGGAGTTCAAGATCGATTTTTCCAGCGGCAGCAATCACTTCGCCGGGATCTGTCTGGCCCTTGTCGCCATGCTCTGCTATGCCGGCTTCATCCTCATCAACCGTGTGATCAAAGGGCACATCCATGTCTTCACCCGCACCTTCTACCAGCTGCTCACCGGGACAATAATCATGATGCCGTTTGTGATCGCAAACCGACCGGTCATCTCGACCGAGAACTGGTTCTGGCTCTTAGGCACCGGCCTTTTTCCGGGATTTCTCGCTATCCTCTTCGCCGTCATCGCCCTCAGCACTCTGCCTGCCGCCACCTTCGGCACCCTGGCCTATTTTGAACCCATCGCGGTTATCCTCTTCGGCTGGCTCATCTTCAGCGAAACACTCTCTCCTCTACAGATCGCCGGTTGCGCTCTCATCCTCGGCAGCGGCATAGTAAAGGCCTGGCTCAGCACAGGGATACGGCCGGACCGGTTTAGCGCTCCCGCAGGGAAGGACACAGGAGAATTGCCGCCCCGTCAATCGTAGTCCGCCTCCTTCATCCGCCGGGGCAGAATTCTTGCCGACTTGAATTTTTTGGCAAGGATATCCAGCTCCGGATCATAGAGATCACCCACACTGCCCAGCAGACCAAGGATCGTATGGTCAAGGACATCGGCCTGATAGGGCCGGGTGACCAGCGTACTTTTGGCAATATCTGCTGTTTTTGTCTGCGAACGCCAGACAAGGAGGGGCACCTCCCACTGTTCCTTCACCCTGTAATTGTGGCCCGAGTAGTCGCTGTTGTGGACCACATCCTGGCCATGGTCGGCAATATACAACCAGGCGGCATCGGCCTCCCGTCTCGCCATGAGACTGCGCAGCAACTCCGACAGGTTATGGTCCTCATAGAGGATGGCGCAGTCATACGTATTCCTGAGAAGGATGGCCCAGGGCGCCCGCCCTGCCTGCTTGAGTCCTTCGGCAACAGGATCATCGTTGATCTTTTCAAAGACCGCAAACTTCTTCGGATAGCGGAAATTATAGGCGGGATGGGCCCCGAGCAGATGGACGATGATAAGTTTTTTCTTCGCCGGATCTGTCAGGGCCGACCGATAGGGCGCAAGCAGCACCTCGTCGAACGAACTTTCACCTCGATCCATCCCCTTGTTGGTAAAGATGGTAGTATTGGCCTGGGCCGCCAGGATCGGTATGACCCCCCGGTTTTCCGTGCCCTGATTGGCAATCCAGAACACCTTGAAACCCAGATGCCGGGCAATGGCCATGATGGTCGGACTGCTCTTCCAGATATCGGGATTGCCTCCGGTCGCAGACGTCAGCATCTTAGTGGTCGAACCGACCGTCGCCCCATCCGCTGCCAGCACATCCTGAAAGACCAGCAGCTGGTCCCGCAGCTTCTCCAGTTCCGGTGTGGTCCTGCGGCCATAGCCATAGAGCGACCAGTTGTTTCTCGTGTCGCTCTCGCCGATTACCAGAACCACTGTTTTCCTGTCGACACCCTGGAGCAGGTGCATTGAAGCGAGGGCCGGGGAGGTCTTGCCCCTTGCCAGTTCTTCCTTGAGCAGTCTGGCCTGCTCGATCTCCCTGCTCGAATTCTGATAGTTATAGTAAAAATAGAAGAGAGGATTGGCCTTTCTCAGCGAGGAATTACTATGTATCGCCAGCAGCAGAAGACTGAAGATCGAGGCAATGATAATCTTTTTTCTCCGTTCTCTGCCGCTGCAACTGCCGCTGAAGTCCCTGCCCGGGACGACGAACCACCGCCAGTACGCGGCCAAAAACAGCACGGAAAACACCACATATAGCCCGACATGCCGCCGATACTGGGAGATGAAACCACTGGCTTCCTCAACGTTGGTATTCAGGAGGGCCTGGACAACCAGCACATCATCCTGCTGCACCCCGAAGGTCTGCCTGAGTGTTACCTGAAAGACAATATCGGCGATAAGGAGCACGAGGGCAATGCTCAGCAAAACCGGGAAAAGCCGCCGGGACGGAAAGAGCTCCCGCCAGGAGAACAGGGTTGCCAGGGTAACGAATCCGAGCAGGGCCACCTTGCCGGCCTGGGAATAGTTAAACATGCCCAGCAGATAGAACGCCAGCGGCAGCGGACAGAAAGCCATCGCCCTGACTGACGGGCCTGCTGTTGTCAATTGCAATCTCATCATCCTTTTTTTCCTGCTTTTCTCTTGTGAATAATGAAGGAGTTCCAGGCGACCAAAGTCGCACGGAACAGTTGCCGGCACTATACCGGTTCAGCCGCGATTTCTCAAGAACAGCTGCTGTAATCGTCATGGACGAAAAAATGGCATTTTGCTCGAAGAGTTCCTACTTTATCACCATGAGAGTCTTTTGGCGGAAAGAAGTATCTTGCCGGCATCTTCCCGGGAGCATAGCCTATGCACAATTGTGACGGACCGATCATGATAGTCGAGGATGATCAAAACACCTCATCTCTTGTCAAGACCTACCTGGAACGTGCGGGATTCGCCACCATCTCCGCCGCTGATGGCGAGAAGGCCCTGCAGATGGCCAAACAGCTCCGGCCATGTTTTGTTATCCTCGATATCATGCTGCCAGGTCTCGATGGCTGGGAGGTCTGCCGGCAGCTGCGGACCTTCTCCGATATCCCGATACTGATGCTGACTGCCCGGGAAGAAGAGATCGATCGGGTGACCGGCCTATCCCTTGGTGCCGACGATTACGTGGTCAAACCCTTCAGCCCCCGGGAACTGGTAGCCCGGGTCAAGGCCATTCTGCGGCGAGCCAGACCGCTCCCGACGACGAAAAGCGAACAGTTTGTCCACAGCGGCCTGGAAGTGGACCCTGAAAAACATCGGGCCACCCTGAACGGGAAGACCATCAATCTGACAGGCTCTGAATTCAAGCTCCTCCATACCCTGATGCAGTCTCCGGGGCGGGTCTTTTCCCGCAATGAGCTTCTCGATGCCTTCTATCAACACGGCGAGATCGTGGTCGACAGGGTCATTGATGTCCATATCGGCAAACTCAGGCAGAAGATCGAACAGCTCCCGTCGCAGCCTCGCTTTATCCTGACCGTGCGAGGATTCGGCTATACGTTTACTGATGAGGATGCGTGATGAACCCGGTACGAGAACGCCTGCTCTGGAAACTCCTGCTGATCAACGTTGCACCGGTAATCGCCACCATCCTGGTCATCTGGCTGGCAATTGACCAGCTCGCCGCCGGCTATTTCATGGCCCTGATGAAAAAATACGATATTGAACCAACCGACATCAACCAGATGTTCCTCACCTCAATCCACTACTACCTGATCTGGGCGAGCCTTGCCGCCCTCCTGCTGGCCTCTATCCTCAGTTACCTGCTCACTCGCAGGGTGTTGAAACCGCTCTCCCAGATGAATGCCATTTCCCGTGATATTGCGGCAGGCAACTTTACGGCAAGGGTGGATGTCGTCACCAAAGATGAGGTAGGTCAGCTCGGCCTCTCGTTCAATCGCATGGCCGACAGCCTGGGAAGTATCGAACAGCTCAGAAAAAATATGGTGGCAGATGTGGCCCATGAGCTACGTACCCCGTTGACCAACTTGCGCGGCTATCTTGAGGCCCTCAATGACCAGGTCATCACTCCGTCTCCGGAAACCCTGAAAATGCTGCAGGGCGAGACCCTGCGCCTGGTCAAGCTGGTCGACAACCTGCAGCAGCTCGCCCGGGCCGAGGCAGCCAGGCATTACCTGCACCGGGAAAGGCTTGTGTTATCGAAACAGATAGAAGAGCTTCTTTCTCTTTATCTGCCGGGCTTTCAGGAAAAAAATATTGTGGTTTCGACCGATTTCCCGGAAGGTGCCAATGCGGTCCGGGCGGATCGGGATAAATTTCTGCAGGCGGTGCGCAATCTCCTCGACAACAGCCTTAAATACACCCCGGCACAGGGCCAAATACGCATCTCCAGCAGGCGGCAGGAGGCCGGGATCCAGGTTCTTTTCTGTAACAGCGGCCCTGAAATTCCCGGGACCGATCTGCCGTATATCTTTGAGCGATTTTTCCGGACCGACCGTTCACGCTCGCGCGATGTCGGCGGGGCCGGCATCGGTCTCTCCATCACCAGGGAATTGATCGAGGCCCATGGGGGCCGGGTCGGGGCAGAGAGCACGGACGGTCAGACCTGTATCTGGTTCACCCTGCCCGACTGAGAAAAGGGTTTTTACGTTTATCTTTACCTGATCTTTACACGGGCTTTATTCTCCCTTTACATCAGGGTATTAAGGTTAAGGCAACGAGGATGAAATATCTCCATCCTCCTGCCCTGAATTTCTGGAGATATTGCCATGAAATATACATTTTTTTCAATACTTGTACCACTGATGCTTTTTGCAGTGCCGGTCACTCAGGCAGATGAAGTTGCCGCCACCGGACAGAATGCCTCGACCTTTGTCGTTGCCTGATATGATGTCGGCAGGAACGCCTTGGAAGGGCGACCGGGAGTAATCGATGTTGAACGAGGCTGGCTCGGATCATCAGAAATCAATCGCGTCATCTATGACCCGCGGCAGGTCAGTCCGGACAAGCTGGAAGGATGGCTGAAAGAATCGGGGACCTATATCCGGACTGTGTCGCCAGCAACACAATCAACCGGCGATGCCGGAAGTCAATGATACGAAAGGAGAGGTTCACATGAAAACATATCTACTGGGCACGATAACACTCCTGTCATTTCTTTTAGCTGCAGGTATTGTCCTGGGGAAAAACATGGAAGGTGATATGAATACAAAAACTGAAAAATCATCTGTAACGGCGAAGGCCCTCTTTGCCGGAGGCTGTTTCTGGTGCATGGAAAAACCCTTTGAAGCACTCGGCGGGGTAATCTCCGTCACTTCCGGCTATGCCGGCGGCACCACGGAGAACCCGACCTATCAGAATTACGGTGCCGGCGGACATACCGAGGTGGTGCAAATAGTCTATGACCCGCAGAAGGTCTCATATCTGAAGCTGCTCAATACCTTCTGGCATCAGATCGACCCGACCGACGCCGGTGGCCAGTTTGTCGATCGGGGACACGAGTATATCTCAGCGATCTTTGTCTATAACGATGAGCAAAAACGGCTCGCCCAGGCCTCAAAAGAAAACCTGGCGGCAAGCGACATCCTCGGCAAACCGGTCGTCACAGCCATTCTCGAAGCCCCGCGATTCTGGCCGGCCGAAAGCTATCATCAGGACTACTATAAAGAGAATCCCATCCGTTATTCACTCTACCGTTCAAACTCCGGTCGTGACAATTTTCTGAAGAAAACATGGGATGGACGGACACTTGACCTCGCAGGCGAACAACCCAAGGAGGATCTGCATACAAAGCTGACAAAGCTGCAATATCATGTGACCCAGGAAGAAGGTACGGAACCGGCCTTTGCCAACGCCTACTGGGATAATAAGAAGGCCGGACTGTATGTGGATGTCGTCTCCGGGGAGCCGCTCTTCAGCTCGATCGACAAATATGATTCCGGCACCGGCTGGCCAAGTTTCACCAGGCCTGTCGTCAAGGAGAATATCGTCGAACGTCAGGACAAGAGCCTCTTTTCCGTCAGGACCGAGGTCCGCAGCAAGGCCGGTAATTCCCATCTCGGGCATGTCTTCAACGACGGCCCGCCCCCGACCGGAATGCGCTATTGCATGAATTCCGCGGCGTTGCGCTTTATCCCGGTGGAAAAACTGGCCGAAGCAGGGTACCAAGAATATGAAAAGCTGTTCAAATAAGGCACGCTGCACCACCCCGGGAGCCGATTCACTGCCCCCGGGAGGTGCACACCCCCGATGAACAGTGCGGAATTTCCCGCAGCCGCAATACCCCGCCGATACCGATGCTCTATCGAATCCTGGCCGACCTGGTCGTGCTCCTGCACCTGTTGTTCATCATCTTTGTCGTCGCGGGCGGTTCGCTTGCCCTCTGGCGGACATGGTTGGCCCTGCTGCACCTTCCGGCTGCGGCCTGGGGCGTCTTTGTCGAATTCTCAGGCAGGATCTGCCCGCTGACACCTCTGGAAAACCACTTCAACCGCCTGGCCGGCAAGGAAGGCTATACAACCGGCTTTATCGAACACTATCTCACCCCCATCATCTACCCGGCGGGCCTCACCCACGAGGTGCAGATTGGCCTCGGTCTCTTCGTCATTGCCATTAATCTGATCCTGTACGCCTTTGTCCTCCGCCGGTATTTTGGCCGCCCCAGGCGATAAGCATATCCATTGCAACACACTCTACCGCGACCGGCAACGCCGGAGCGGGGACAATGAGCCCTTGTGAAAATCGTCGTATTCCTTTACATCAATAGACTGTTTTTCATAAAATGATGGTAACTATTCAGCACCCATGGTTGGAGTTGTGCTTGCCATAAACGATGGCCACCTTCCCTGAAACAGCAAGCGCAAAGCTTCAGACGCAGTGATGCCTTGTTTTCTGCAGGTCAATAGGTAGCTGCGTATGCGACAGAATATTTTGGCGCCGTCCATCGATCTGAAACAACCCGACACCTTCTGCTGAACTTTGATCATGCGCAGATCGTTTTCAGCCTGATTGTTTGAGAAGGGGACAATGGGATCATCCATGAATCGCAGGACATCCTCCTCAAATTTTTGCAGTCGCTCCAGAAGATTTCTCGATTTTGATCGGGCGACTTTGCCCCGCTTCCCGGTCTTGTCTGTGGTATCCGGAGCGGGCATTCGTTTTCGGCTTCTTGCAGCAAGTCTCGGTAGCGTTTTTTGTAGAGCTCGGACCTTGGCCTGTCAAGGCACCCGCCTGCATCATGGACTGCCTGGTGTAACTGTTCAGTTCGTTGGTATTGGATTCATCGGTATCGAAATCGCCATCGCTATCGGTATCGAATCCCTGCAGTTTCAGGCAGTTCCGCCTTACTCAGAATTTTCTCTTGGAATTTTTCCGAACAAGATAGCTTTTTCCTCCTCCATCTTCTTGTTGCCTTGAGCGATTTCGATAGCGATCCCGATTTCGATTATTCAGCCAAATCATGTGCTGAATAGTTACGACTTCTGGTATATTCCAGACTTTTTCCCGACTTAGAAGCAGATACATCCCGAAGAATCCCGATCCAGCCACAGAAAGGTGGGCAGATGAACAGCACGATTAGCAATGAAACCCTCGAGACCATCTACCGACGGCACAGCATCCGCCAGTTTCAGGATCTACCGGTCGACGAGGGACTGCTCAAGATCATCCTCGATGCGGCCAACCAGGCCCCCTCCGCCCATAACCAGCAGTCATGGCGCTTTGTCGTACTGCGGGAGAAAAAACGTCTGGAACTGTCGCATCTTGTCGCCGCCCGGGCCAATGATTTTCCCAAACCTTCCTCCGCGATCCTGCGGATGGCCTCCAGATGCCTGGCCAGCGCCCCGATTGTCATCAGCGTCAGCAATACCGGCAGTCTCATCGCCCACGGCAGCGAACTGTTCAACCTCGAACACGAGCGGTCGCTTGATTTTTTCCGGACCATGGAGATCCAAAGCTCCGCCGCGGCGGTGGAAAACCTGCTGCTGGCCGCCACATCGCTTGGCCTTGGCAGTGTCTGGCTCGGCATCCTCTATCTGATGAAGGACGAAGTCCTCTCGTTTCTCGGCGAGAACAAGGGGGAATTCATGGCGGTCATCCCCATAGGCTATCCCAAAAAGGACCAGGGTGGGCCTGGGCCTCAGAAAAAGCCGTTGGAATACGTGTTGAAGGAATTTGACTGAGGCAGGGAGAAAAGACAGGTCGGTACTCTCCGGCAATGACGGCCCGGACAGAGCGAAAAATCAGGCCGTCAAGCCGAAGGCGTGAGGAGATCAAGAAGGGCGATTCTGCACTCCGGCATCAGCCCGTGCCGCTCGCAGTAGCGCAGGTTCAGGATGGCCAGGCGTTCATTGAACTGGTCCATGAAGAGCAGATCGTCGTGGTCGAGCGTGGCATCTTCCGGGAAATTAAGCGGGCAGGCCGAGACCTCAATGCTCTGCCCCGCCTCGTCGATATAGGCCAGGGCCATGCCCTGGGTACGACAAATCACCGGCCGCAAGGCATAAAAGCTGCAAAGACCGTCCTGTAAAAACCCGCAGCGCTCATCCTGTCGCACCGCGGATACCGGTTGCCGAGCCAGGGCCTCGACCATGAAGGCCGCCTCCAGAGGCAGGACGGAAAAGGCCACGCAGCAGTCCGAGCAGCCCGGCCTGCAGCCGATCCCCGCAGACAGGCGCCCTGATGCCAACTCCTGCATACATCGGTCAATCGTGCCGATAAGCTGAAGATAGTCCCGCCGGATATCTTCGTCCGGTGGTGGTAGATGGCAGTGTCCCGTCATATTGGCAAAGAGTACTCTCTCATCCCAACCTCCTGCTCCATTCGATCTTTCGGCAGGAGGTTACCGCCCCGGCCAGCACCAGAATGAGAATTGATTCAGACGCTGGCAGTGGATCTACAGCGCAAACCGGATCGCCGTTCCAAGAAAGACGGAATCGGTATCGATATTTGTGTCATCTCCCTCCAGTTGCGCCGAATCATTAAAGCGATAGTTCGCGGAAATGTCCACAAAGACACGGGGCAGAAGTTCGAGATTCAGGCCCACCCGGAAGGCGTAGAACGGATCATCGGCAAAGCTCCCATCGGATCGCACCAGCCCCATGCCGACACCTCCGTAGAGCGTGCTGCCGAGCAGGATATAGGCCTCGGGTGCAGAAGCCGTTTCACCAAATCGGTCGGGGAGAATCTCCATATCGATCTCGACCCCGAGAAAATTCCACCAGTGCTGGTAACTGAGCAGATAGGAAAAGCCATCATCATCGACATCGCTCTCGATATCCTCAAGGGCCACCCAGTAGGTGGCGCCACCGCCAATTCGATGCTCGCCCGCCCAGACGTTGCCGGAAAACACCATCAGACCTGTGACCGTCACCATCATCAACAGCTTTTTCATATCCTCTCTCCTTTTTTTGGCCAATGCAGGATTGCATCGAACTGTGCTGGTTTTTTCATCATCTGGACCTTTCGCAAAGCAGCAGAAAGCCGATCGCAACATATTTCCGTTCCCGTGCGTTTCTCTTAATACCAAAGTAAGAGAAATTTGACAATCTCAAGGAACGAGAGATGGCTCTCGGCGGGCAGTTTCCCGGATCGGTGCCCCCCCGGCCATGCCTCAGGGCAGGCGTAGACGGACTAAACGAGTGAGCAGGAACCAGGCGCACAGGGTGATGTAAATATCGGAGAATGCGGCGATAAAGGCGAAAAATGGCCCGCCCATTACGGCAAAAGTCAGGGCCAGCAGGATAAATAGCGGGGATTTCTAAAGAGGCGAAAGCAACTGAATATCACACTGGAGAGCGGTTCGGTTGCCGGAACCCTCAGTGAATCTTCCATGCGCAGGCCCCCCCAACCATGGTCACTCCCCCCATCAGGGCCTGAACGACAAAGACCAGCGCCAGGAAGACAGCTCGATAATCCAGCCACCGATAACCGGGGCAAGCATCGGCGCGGCCGCGACAATGATACCGATCTGGATGAAGATCCGCTGGCGGGCCGGCCCCGTGAACAGGTCCTTGCAGATGGCCAGGGCAATGGCCGAGAGTAGAGTCAGGAGCCCGATGCTTTTTTTTATTTTTGCGTAACGAAGGACGGGCCTATAATGGCTGGATGTATCTGGTTGCTTACTACTTTTTCTCAGGTTTTCCCCGTGGCAGTTCAATGATAAACGTCGTTCCTTTGCCCTGCTCCGTCTCGAATGTGAGCGAACCCTGGTGTTTGTCAATTACCACCCGCCGAGCGATGGCCAGCCCCTGTCCCGTGCCCTTGCCCAACTCCTTGGTGGTGAAAAACGCATCAAATATTCGATCCTGAATTGATTCCGGTATGCCGCCGCCGCTATCGCTGATGCGGATTTGCACCGCATCCTTTGTCCCCCGCGTCGTGATCCTGATCTTGCCCAAATCCGAGCCGTCATTCGTGTTCTTGCCTTCTATGGCATGGGCGGCATTGACGATGAGGTTCAAAAAGACCTGATTTATCTCTCCGGCCAGACATGGCACCTGCGGCAGGTCCGTCTGAAAATCGGTTACCAGTTCCGCCACATACTTCCATTGATTGCGGCTGATTGTCAGGGTGCTTTCCAGGAGATCGTTGATATTGACGTTTGTTTTTTCATCTGTGCCGGGATGCGAAAATTCTTTCATAGCCCGGACGATTTTTTCAACCCGCTGTATTCCTTCGATTCCCTGATCCACAGTCTTCGGGATCTCCTCCAGGAGATAATCGATATCCGCCGTTTCAATCGCCTCCTCAAGGGTCCGGAGGATAGTATCGGAGACCTCCTCGCCTGATTTCACAGCGGTATGCAATCTCTGGTAGGCTGCAAGCACTCCGGAGATATCCTGAAATGCATCTTTGAGAAAACTGAGATTGTACTCCACATATTGGACCGGTGTATTGATCTCGTGGGTGATACCGGCCGCCAACTGGCCGATGGCCTCAATCTTCTGGGCCTGACGGAGTTCCTGTTCGAGAATAAGTCTCTGGGTGATATCTACGTACATTCCAACTCCGGCGATTATTTTCCCCTCCTTGTCATGGATGGGTGATGTGACGATGCGAAAATCTCGTTTCCCCTGCCGTGTTGTAATCTGTTTGATGGCCTCGCTGGCCTCCCCCTTCAGCAGAGAAACGGCAACGGGGCAATCATCGCAGGGATGTTCTTTTTTCGGATCGGGAATAAGCTGATAACAGGTTTTTTGCGGGTCTAACTCAATATCAGGAAACCATTGACGGATCTGGTGGTTCGTCTCGATGATATGCAGGTCATGACTGAACAAGATCACGCCGACATTGAGATTATCCATGATTGTGCTCAATTTTTCCGTTCGTTTCCACACCTCTTCCTCCAGGTCCTTTTTGTGCCTCTGCATATCAAGATCCAGCCGCAGATGTTGCAGGGAGTTTTGCACCGTAATGAGCAGGGTATTGCGGGTTAACGGTTTGAGGATATAGCCATAGACCCCGACATTCAGAATTTCTTTGGTAGTATCACTATCGCTTGACGAGGTAACCATGACTCGGCCGGTTTCCGGATAAAGCGCTTTTATGTGGCGTATCAGTTCGAGGCCCGATTCTCCCGGCATATCCAGATCGCAGAGAGCCAGATCAAACCTGTGCCGGGCAAGTAGGCCTCTGGCCCTTTCGCCGCTCTCGGCCGTCTGACATGTATACCCCGCCTCTTCCAGATATCTGGCTAACAATCTGCAGACCGATTTCTCGTCATCGACGATCAAGATGTTGGTATCTTTAGCTTCCTTGGATGTTTGAATCGCAGTCATTGCATACCTCCGCTTGATTTTCAAAGAGAGCATATCGGCGTGTCAGGGTGTTCTCCTGCAAAAAGGATAACAATTTTTGTCAGGAGAAAGCAAGGCGGCCTGAGCTTTTTTATTGGCGGCAATGTTTTTCAAGAGTATCTCGCAGCGAAAATAGCAGTACCTGACCTTGTAAATCTTTTTGTTTTCCCTCTATACTCTTTGTATGGTGCAACTGAACATGAAACCTGATCTCTGCCGGTCGAAAGCAATGCTGGACGAGATTGCCGACCTGATCCGCAAGAACCACCGCCGGGACATCCAGCCGTTTACTGAAACTTTTCTGGTGAAGTCACTGGAGAAGCGCTTGACGGCCACGTCAATCGACAGCGCTGCCACCTATGTCTTGCATCTGGCCGACGATGGGGCGGAGGCGGAAGCGCTCATCCATTCGCTCAACATCGGCTACAGCGTGTTCTTCCGGGACTCGCTCGTCTTTGCCCTGCTGGGGCAGAGGGTTCTACCCGGACTTATCCAGGAAAAGGACAAATCAGGCCGGGCGGAGATCCGCATCTGCTCGGGCGGTGCTGATCCTGACCGCAAAGCACGTCACCCGTGCGGAACTGAGCTTTCTCAAAGGAAACCACATCCACCAGCTGATCCAGAAAGGTGCTGTCGACCGGGCCGGGCATGGATGGCCTGCAGGCCCTTGAGAAAATTCGCCGGGACGACAGCTGCGCGACATTCCGGTGATTGCCGTCACCTCCAGCGCCATGAGCGGCGACCGGGAGGCCATCCTGGCCCATGGTTTTGACGGCTACATCTCCAAGCCGATTGACCCAAACCTGCCGGCGGAAACGATCAGGGAAATGCTGGGTGGAAGAAGCGAAACTCATCACGAAAATCAGGGCCGAGGTGATACATGAAAATACTGACTATTGACGACAACCGGGACAACCTCACGACGTTGCAGGCCGTCCTGAAGGATGCCCTGCCCGGCTGCACGGTTTCAACCGCCCAAAATGGCCACGGGGGCATTGAACTGGCCCGAGCCGAAGATCCGGATGTAATCCTGCTCGACATCATCATGCCGGGGATGGACGGTTTTGAGGTGTGTCGAAGGCTCAAGGCCGACGAGATCCTGCGGGACATCCCGGTGGTCATTCTGACGGCCATCAGGACCGACCGCGAAAGCCGAATCAGGGCACTGGAGGCAGGCGCCGACGCCTTTCTCAGCAAACCGCCGGACGAACAGGAGCTGATCGCCCAGATCCGGGCCATGGCCAAGATCAAGGCAGCCAGTCAACTGCAACGGCAGGAGAAAGACCGACTGGAGACCCTGGTTGCGGAACGCACCTGGGAATTGCAGCAGGAACTGGCCGAGCGCAAGCGAGCGGAGGAGGAGAAGGCCAAACTCGAGGCCCAGCTGCAGCAGGCCCAGAGGATGGAATCGGTGGGCCGTTTGGCCGGTGGCGTGGCCCACGACTTCAACAACATGTTGAGTGTCATCCTCGGTTATGCGCAGATGGCCCTTGAAAAAACCGACCCTGCCTCAGCGCTGTATGGTGATTTGCAGGAAATCCACGACGCCGGGGTGCGCTCAGCGAATATCACCCGGCAGCTGCTGGCCTTTGCCCGCAAACAGACCATCTCCCCCCAGATTCTTGATCTGAACGAGACCGTGGAGAGTATGTTCAAGATGCTCAGACGGCTTATCGGCGAGGATATCAATTTGACCTGGCAGCCCGTGTCGGTCTGGCCGGTCAAGATCGATCCCTCCCAGATCGATCAACTCCTGGCAAATATTTGCGTCAATGCCCGCGATGCCATCACCGGGGTGGGCAAGATCACCATTGAAACAGCGACCGTTATTTTCGATGCAGCCTATTGCTCAGAGCACACCGGGTTTGCCCCCGGCGATTTTGTGCTACTGGCCATAAGTGATGATGGCTGCGGCATGGACAAGGAGGTCCTCGGTAACCTTTTCGAGCCGTTTTTCACCACCAAGGAGACAGGCAAAGGCACTGGCCTGGGGCTGGCCACCGTCTACGGCATCGTCAAGCAGAACAACGGCTTTATCAATGTGTACAGTGAGCCCGGCAAGGGAACGACCTTCAAGATCTATCTGCCGCGGCACAGCGAACAGGGCGGTACATCAGCAAAACAGCGCGAGGTAGCAATCCAGCGAGGCCTGGGTGAGACGGTGTTTGTCGTGGAGGATGAACTCTCGATTCTCAAACTCACGGCCAAAATGCTTGAAGGTCTGGGCTATGCCGTTGTTACCGCCAGTAGTCCGACGGAGGCTGTCGATCTGGCCAAACAACGGAGGGAGGAAATCGATCTGCTTATCACCGATGTGATTATGCCGGAGATGAACGGGCGGGATCTGGCAGACGCACTTCTCACCATCTATCCAGACCTCAAATGCCTGTTCATGTCGGGCTATACCGCCAGCGTCATCGCCAGCCAGGGCGTGCTGGAAGAGGGAGTACATTTCATCCAGAAACCCTTTTCAGCCAGGGATCTGGCGGCAAAGGTCCGGGAAGTGCTGTCATCTCATAAACTGCGATATCTGCAAGACGAGCGATAAAACTTGATTTTTTGCCATGAATGTCCAAGATATATAATGAAAGACCTTAGAATGACAGAGAGTCTCAGGTGCAGTTCGAGCAGTGAAATGTACAAGCAGGGCGGGAGCCGGATGGATATCAGAGTATTGCTCTTTGTTCAGGCAGGCAGAGCCAAACAGAAATATATTGATGCGCTCTCGGACTGCGGCGTTCAGGTCTTCGTCACTTCGTCCTTTCATGACTTGAGTGAGGAAGTCTGCAGCCAGACCTATCATGGACTTTTTCTTGATATGCCGACCAAAATGAAGGCTATCAAGGAAAACAAGGCCTACGTCTATCATCTGGTCGAAAAATTTCCAGTTTCTCATTTGCAGGTAGACGATACAACTGGAGAAATACGATGTTTTCATTTCAACCAGAAAGCCGGCAGCACCCTGCTTGATTTTATCAATAGCCAATGCCGGACTTTTACCCCCCAGAAGATCCGGGCTGACTCCAGGGTTGAAATCAATCTGCATGTACTCGTCTATAAAGATAAAGATGATAAACGGCCTGAGCGTTCTGTAACGAAAAATATTTCTCATGGTGGCTGCTTTATCTTCTCAACCCGCCGATGGAATGGAGGAAGTGATCTCTGGATCCGTTTTAAGGATCTGCCCGATACCCCGCCGATTCACGCCCAGATACGAACGGTAGTGAAATGGGGCGAGACCCGGCAGATCCCCGGTATTGGCGTTAAATTCGAAGATCTGTCATAACTGCAAACGGAAGAACTCGCCATATTAAATCGACTCGACGACCAAACGCCGTCGTTCAACGATAACCATGCTCTTGAAATGCCGTGACCGGATCTTCCATTTCAAAATCACCTACTCCCATTGCCGACAACGCCAAACGCCTCCCCGTCGTTTTTCAGCCTCTCCTTGTTTTATACCTGTTTGCCGTGGTACAATTCTGTATCATGAAAATCCTTCACTTTCCGTTCGCCCCTTCGTCATCCTTGAAACCGGGCGGTATCCTGCAGGAAATGCCTGCGGTGAGGTTTCGCGGCGGTTCGCCAAGGCCATGAACCCACAATCCAGAAGATAAAGCGTACAGAAAAGGCGGAAAAGAATGAATAAAAAAAAAAGTTATCTTTGTTGACGATGAGCCCAATATCCTCGACGACCTCCGCAGAACATTCAGGCCGTTACGCCAGGAATACGACCTGTACTTTGCCACCAGCGGCCAAGAAGCGCTTGAAATAATGGAGAAAGATAAATTTGACATTGTCTTCTCCGATATGCGCATGCCGGGCATGGATGGTGCGCAATTTTTATCCGCCGTCCGGGATAAGCACCCTCACGCCTTCAGGATACTGCTGACAGGCCAGGCGGACGAACACTCGATAATGAGTACTGTCGGAGTGGCCCATCATTTTCTCGAAAAGCCATGTTCGCCGGAGGCAATCAAAGCAATTCTGCAGAGAGATCTGCCGGCCAGGAACACCGATACGCAGTCACGCTTGCAGGTGCGGCAGGGAAAATCCAGCCAAAGCGCTGTGCAGGAGGCGGTCCGTGAACTGGCGGCACAAATCAAGCAGCCGAACACCCGGGTGTGTCTGGTATTTTTCTCGGACGAGTACGATCCGCAACAACTTGGACTGGCGTTAAAGGAGCATCTTCCCGGTCCGGTGATTGGCTGCTCGACCGCCGGTCAGCTTTCGGAGACAGGATTCCAGCGTGGGGGATCTCAGGCGCATCCCTTGCCAGCAACGAATTATCGGTTATCCCGTTTCTGATCCGCCCCCTTTCCTCGCAGGCCGAGCAGGTAGACAGAATAGCCGAAGATATCCAGGAGAGGCTTTCTCTCACCGACTTGCCGACCTTTGGTTTTTTGCTGGTCGACGGACTATCGATGCAGGAAGAGCAACTGATTTCATCGCTCTATATGTCACTCGGCAATGTGCCGATTGTCGGTGGCTCGGCAGGTGACAACCTGAAATTCAAACAGACCTTTGTCTATTACGACGGCAAGTTGTTGCAGGATGCGGCAGTCTTCACCTTGTTTTTGACCACCCTGCCATTTCATATCTTTAAACATCAGCATTTCCTGCCTACCTCCACCAAACTCGTGGTCACAGCGGCGGATCCCAACCGCCGTCTGGTTAAGGAGATCAATGGCGAACCGGCGGCAGAGGTATGCCCAGTTGATCGGCATGACCGTCGATCAACTCAATTCCGTCGTATTCTCCCAACACCCGCTGATGCTCCGTATCGGTGACGATTACTATGTGCGCTCAGTCTCCAATGTCGAACCTGACGGCAGTCTGAAGTTTTTCTGCGCCATCGTCGCCGGCCTTGTTCTCACCATAGGTCAGGGACACTCGGCGATTGAGGCATTCAATCGGGACCTGCAGAAGGTGAAACAGGACATGGGCGAACCGGTCGTCATTATCGGCTGCGACTGCATTCTCAGGCGGCTGGAAATGGAGGAGCAAGGGATTGACGACAGTGTCGGCCGGCTGATGGCCAAGAGCAAAGTTGTAGGTTTCAGCACCTATGGCGAACAATTTAATTCCGTCCATGTCAACCAGACGTTTACGGGCATCGCCATTGCGGGATAATACATGAGCGAACGCGACGATCAGGCCGTCATCGCCAGGCTTGAAGCCAAGCTGAAAGCCCAGCAGAAGACCATTGAGATCCTCATGAACACGGCGGAACAGCGAACTTCGGAAGGGCCGCCTTCGCTGGAATTGCTCTCACACAATCTCAATCTGGAGCGCATTATCCAGCGCAAGACCGAAACCCTGCAACGCCATGGAGAAGAGTTGAAGAAGGCCTTGCACGATCTGCAGCTCACCCAGACCCGGCTGCTCCAGGCCCAGAAACTGGAGTCCGTGGGCCAACTTGCCTCTGGTATTGCGCACGAGATCAACACTCCGGCCCAGTTCATCGGCTCAAACATTGATTTTCTCGAAGAATCCTTTGCCGATATTAAGCGTCTGATAGATGCCATGCAAAAAGTACTGCAGGCCATCTCGCAGGGCTCTGCCATTGCAGAGACAGGCCGGGAGGCCGCGAAACTGTTTGCGGAACTTGACTGGGAATACCTGGAGAACGAGATTCCTACGGCAATCCTGCAATCCAAAGAGGGAATTAAACGGGTCACCACCATTGTCCAGTCAATGAAGGTTCCCATCCCGGCGGTAAGGAAAAGGCCTTTTACGATCTGAATAGAATCATTCAAACCACGATTACGGTAGCAAGCAACGAATGGAAATATTACGCAGAAATCCAAACATATCTTGACCCGGATCTTCCCCAGGTTTTTCTGAATATCCTGGTCAACGCCTCCCATGCCATTGCCGATAAAAACACAGAGAGCACCGAAAAAGGGCGCATTACCATATCCACCCATCGGTTCCCGCAATATGTTGAGATTTGCATAGAAGACACGGGAAGTGGTATTCCGGAAGACATTCGGGCAAAAGTCTTTGATCCTTTTTTTACCACCAAGACTGTGGGCATGGGCACTGGACAGGGCCTGGCCATCGCCCATGATGTCGTTGAAAAAAAACACAGCGGTACCCTTCGTTTTACTTCAGAGATGGGCAAAGGAACGATCTTCACCATACATCTGCCCATTGAAGCGACCTGATTCCAATTCCAAATCAAGCGTTAACATTGTCGGCTGCGCTGTGCGGCTCCTCGCCGTACTTGGATGTACTGTCTCGTCGCTGCTCGCCTGCCTTCGCGTCCTCATCTTGATTTCGAAATGGAATGTAAAAATCCGACACCCTTTTCAGGAGATCTCTTCGCCCTGCAAAGGCAGCCGGATAATGAAGGTGGTCTCTAAACCGGGCTCTGTTACAAAGTGAAGGGTGCCGTTATGTTTGTTGGTAACAACATCATAGGCGATGGTCAACCCCTGGCCAGTGCCCTTACCGACTTCTTTAGTGGTGAAGAAAGGATCGAAAACCATGTTCTGGATATGCTTGGGGATGCCGCCGCCTGTATCGGTAATCCGAATTTCAACATGGTGGTCGTGCCGCTTGGTACTGAGAGTGATCCTGCCTTTTTTACCCTCTGGATTTTTTCCGAGCTGGTTTTCTATGGCATGGACTGCATTTATCAGCAGATTCAGAAAAACTTGGGCCATCTCATTGGCAAGGCAAGGCACTAATGGAAGCTCAGGTTCAAGGTCGGTATCGACCGTTGCTACATATTTCCATTCATTTCTTGAAACTGTGATGGTGGTCTTGATAATTCGATTGAGATCCGTGTCGACTTTTTCCTTGCTTCCCGGATGTGAGAATTCTTTCATCGCCTGGACAATGGAGGTGACCCGTTGTATCCCTTCCTTTGATTGACTGATGGCTCGAGGGATCTCCTCTTTGAGGTAGTCCCAGTCAAGATTTTCAGCCAATGTCTCATTTGCCCTGATCTGTGCCTCTGTCACTTGGCTTTTCTTAACGGATTCAAGGAGCTCAAACAAGGATGTGATTGTTTGAGACGATTCGCTGAAGGCCTCGTTGATGAAATTGATATTGGTGCTGATGAATTGAACGGGGGTATTGATTTCATGGGCAATGCCGGCTGCCAATTGGCCTATGGACTCCAGTTTCTGGGCCTGCAGGAGCCGGACCTGGAGGTTTTTCTGTTTCTGGTCCGCTTGCTTGCGCTCAGTAATGTCGCGGACGGTGGCTAGAATGACGTCCTTTCCCTTCATGGCTATTTTGCGCAGGAATACTTCCACGTCGAATACGGAGCCGTCTTGCGGCCGGCGCGCTTTCCATTCGAAAAACAGGCTTTCCCCCGCCCGTACCCTTTCCCGCAAACGCTCGAGCTCTTCCAGCGGATTGTCCCGGCTGGAATAATCGTCTTTAATGGATAGTGTACATGCCTGCTCACGATTTACCCCGTACATTTCCAGCATCTTGTCATTGACGTCGATAATATCTCCATTCAAATCATGGATGAAGATCGCATCATAGACGCTATTGTAAATAAGGCGCAGAGAATCCTCTGAGACCGCCAGTTCCTCCGCCGCTCGTTTGCTCCTGCTTATAAGCCACCAGATAAATGGAGAACTCAAAATTGCCAATAGGAGAGAATCAGCAAAATTTTCAACAACGACGTTTTCGAGGTGCAGAAACGGCAAGATGAACATTATCATCGTTTCAGCGAGAAATAGTATCGCCAGCAAAGCAAGGAATACCTTTACGAGTGAAGTCAGTGAAAAAGTCTGCCCATATTTTTTGTTTGATATCATTGTGCTACCTAATAATTTGTTTTCAATTGAACGCTACGCCTGGCCTCCAAACATGCTGCGATCTTTTTCGCCACAGCTTTTTCTGTGGAACAAACACTGCGGTTTCATGTTAAGGAAAATGCCGATATCAAAAGATATAGAGTATTGTATAACCGCCTGCCGCAAATAACCACGGCTTTTTTTATGCAGAGCGGCCAGGTGCTGGAATCGGCTCTGTTCCGTCACGCCCATCTCCTTTGCAGGAAGTTCAGCTCTGCTGCTGGTTTTTATTGAAAAACGCCTGTAATAAAAAGTCTTCTCTATTTGACTATCGTCTGAAAAAATCAGATACTTTATGAAGAGAAAACGCTGAGTCACAGCATGAAACTTTCTCCCTGACGTCCAACCGGAGTGAACACGGATGACCGAAAAGATCCTGTTTGTCGATGATGAAGAAAACATCCTGCAATCCATCAAGCGGGAGTTACGCAAGCGTTTTGAGATACATACGGCGGAAGGCGGTGCTCCGGCCCTTGAGGTCCTGAAGAACAGCGGGCCTTTTGCCGTGATTGTCTCAGATATGCGCATGCCGATAATGGATGGCATCCAGCTCCTGGCCAAGGTGAAAGATCTCTATCCCGACATCGTGCGCCTGATGCTTACCGGTAACGCCGATCAGGCAACGGCCATCGAGGCGGTGAACAAGGGCCAGATTTTCCGCTTTCTGAATAAACCCTGCCCGACCTCCGTGCTCGTGACGGCTATCGCCCTGGCCCTTCGGCAGTATCGATTGCTTACAGCCGAGAAAGAGCTCCTCGATAAAACCCTGAAAGGCAGCATTACCGTGCTCTCAGAGCTGCTCAGTCTGGCCAATCCCATCGCCTTCAGCAGCGGTCTGCGCATTAAAAACCTGGTTGTGCACCTGGCTGAGCAACTTCAGCTGCACAATATCTGGCAGTTCGAGATTGCCGCCCTCATGTCCCAGATCGGTTGCGTCACCTTGCCAAATGATATTCTCAACAAATATTACGCAGGTCAGCCACTTGATCCGGAAGAGGAGGCGATGTACCGCAACCATCCCCAGGTCGGCTCCAAACTCCTTGAAAAAATTCCCCGGCTCGAGATGGTTGCGGCCATCATTGAACGTCAGCTCTGGCCTTATAAGGCATTCAAAGAGGACTTGGAACTGCCCGAAGACATCTGCCTGGGCGCCCAGATTCTCAAGATTGCCATTGATTTCGATTCGCTTCTCCATCGCGGCTACAGGCGCATCGAGGCCCTGCTGCGACTCGAAGAAGATGAAAAGCATGCACTGTACAATCCCGAGATCCTCGAGATTCTGGCCAACCTCAAGTTTGAGGAGGAACTCGAGAAGGTCATAGCGGTCGATGTCCGGGGTGTATCCGTGGGCATGATTGTCGAACAGGATATCATGGCCTCAAATGATGTCTTGATCATCCCCAAGGGCCAGGAGGTGACGTGGTCGCTTCTCCAGGGTCTGAAGAATTTTTCCGATCAGGTCGGGATTCAGGAGCCGATCCTGGTGCGGGTGAAACAGGAATATGAGCGTGGTTGAGCCTCACTGCAGTTCAATCTTCAAAGTCAGGTAACGGTACGAGGGAAATAATGGGGAAGAAAAAGATTGTCTTTGTTGATGACGAGCCGAATATCCTCGACGGTCTGCGCCGCATGCTGAGGTCGTTAAGGACTGAATACGATATGTACTTTGCCGCCGGAGGACGGGAGGCCCTGGAACTGATGGCCAAAGATCGCTTTGATGTAGTCATCTCCGACATGCGCATGCCCGGCATGGACGGAGCTCAGCTCCTTGAAACCATTCAAAAAGAATCCCCCCATACTATTCGAATAATGCTTTCCGGTCAGGCGGATGAGGCCTCCATCCTGCGCACAGTCGGGATCGTTCACCAGTTTCTGGCAAAACCCTGCGATCCGGAAAGACTCAAGACGATTCTGGTACAGACCAGCGCCCTGCAGGATATGCTGTCCGATGGCAGGTTGAAGGATCTTATCTCGCAAGTAGGCACACTGCCGAGCCTGCCTGCCGTTTATGCCAAGCTGCAGAAGGCAATTGTCTCGCCTGAGGTGGATATAGCCGAGGTGGCAGAGATCATCGAGCAGGATATTGCCATGAGCGCCAAAGTAATGCAGCTTGTCAATTCGGCTTTTTTCGGCATCTATGCAAAGGTTTCAAGCCCCGGCAGGGCCGTCAAACTGCTGGGACTTGAAACCATCAAGATCCTCGTTCTCGGCATTGAAATTTTTGCCCAGGACAAGATTCCCAAGGAGATTTTTCAGGTCGATATGCTCTGGTCGCACAGTCTCATGGTGGGCAAGGTTGCCAAGGCCATCGCCGCCCGTGAAACCGAGGACAAGGATATAATCAGTAACGCCTTTCTTGCCGGCATCCTGCACGATATCGGCAAACTGGTCCTCGTCTCCCATCTTCCGGAACAATATCGACAGGTGATTGACCTGGCCCGCGAGCAGGAGATCACCCTGTCAGAGGCTGAGCAGGCGATCTTCGGGGCAAGCCAGAGTGCTGTCGGGGCCTATCTCATCGGTCTGTGGGGTTTTACCAGCCCGATTATCGAGGCTATCGGTTTTCATCACTCTTTAGAGAAATATCCGGCAAGCTCATTCACCCCCGCCCTGGCCGTCCATGCCGCCAATGTCCTGTACTACCGGAATCGGCAGGCCGAGATTATCGGCAGAGTTCAGGATTTGCACATGCAGGTGCTTGAACGGCTTGCCCTGCAGGACAGAGTTGAGGACTGGGAGCGGATCTGCACCGAGATCATGCAGACGAAAGCGGAGGGACAGCCTTCGTAAAATTGCTTCGCCATTTCCGGCAGGGTAAAATTCATCCGGTAGCAAAGAGCACAGTATGACGGGAAACAGTTCGATCAACTGAAGGCTGCAATTCGGGAGGTAAAAACGGTGTCAGAAGAAACGTCGGACAGTAACAGCCTGCAGAAAAAGATAGACGGCCTCCTTGAGACCCTCAAGCAGGTGAGCTATCAGAACGAGATGATGCTCAACTGGGTCAACGGTGCGGTAGTGATGGTCGACCGTGCAGGCCTGGTGATACAGGCCAACAAGGCGGCCCTTGCAGCCCTCGGCTGGTCACTGGAGGAGTTTATCGGGCGGCACAAACATGAGACGATCCACCACAGCCAGGATGACGGGAGTGAATATCCCTGGGATTTCTGCCCCGTTTTCGCGGCAATTGAGGACGGTTCCTCGCACCATGTCGATGGCGATGTCTTCTGGCATAAGAACGGTTCAAGTTTCTCGGCGGATTTCATCGTCTGTCCCACCCGTGATGAAAATAACGAAATCACCGGGGCAGTGCTGACATTTCGCAATCTCACCGAACAGCGTCTCAAGGAGGCCAATCGCATCCACAGCATGAAGCTCGAATCAATCGGCGAGCTCTCCGCCGGCATCGCCCACGAAATCAATACCCCCATCCAGTATATCGGCAGCAATGTGTCCTTCCTCCAGGACAGTTTTCAAGATCTCCTGAAACTGGTCGAAGCCTACGGCAGACTCAAGGACGCCCTTGCCGATTCTGCGCAATTCGGGGAACTTCTGGCTGAAATCGAGAGTCTGGAACAGGAGGCCGATATTGAATACCTGCAGGATGAGGCCCCCAAGGCCTTCGAGCAGACACGGGGCGGAGTGGACAGGGTCACGAAACTGGTCCTCGGTCTCAAGGGTTTTGCCCATTCGGGAGACGGAGAGATCAAACGTCCTACCGACATCAACGAGATAATCACTAATTCCCTTATCGTCTGCCACAACGCCTATAAATATGTGGCGCAGATGGACACGGATTTTGGCGAACTCCCGACTATCAATGTCTATCCCGGCGATATCGGTCAGGTCATCGTCAACCTCGTGGTCAACGCCGCCCATGCCATAGCCGACCAGAAGGGCCAAAGCCCCGAGTTGGGCACGATCAGGATCTGCACCCGCTGCGAGGACAAGATCATCACCATCTCCGTCTCGGATACCGGCGGCGGTATTCCCGAAGGTGTACGACAGCGGGTCTTTGATCCGTTTTTCACCACCAAGGATGTCGGCCGCGGCTCGGGCCAGGGACTGGCGATTTCCCGGACTATCATCCATGACAAACATCAGGGCGAACTCGCCTTCGAATCAACCGTCGGCAAAGGAACCACCTTTTTCGTCAGGCTGCCTCTGTAATCCGTCCGGATATTCTGGTGATTTCCCATATTTGATACGTAATCTTGCTTTATTTTTAAGGCTCGGCAATCTTGATAAACTCGTAAAAAGTCGCTACAAAGATCACAGATGGCTAGATAAAAAGTTCGATATACAAGGCGTAGCGTTTTTGGCAGGTTCTCGACAATACACATAGTATGTCGAGGGCCTGCCAAAAACCTACAACGAAGGAGATCGGACTTTTTACGACGCCATCAAACTCTAATTCAGGAACTTTTGAAACTCTTCCTTTATCAACTGTCGATTCAATGAGCCAGAAAAAAGACTTGCCAGATGTTTTCCGCCGCGATGCGCATAAAGCTTCCTTTGAAAGGGAACATTTGATGCCAGTTCCAATGGATATTTATGATATAATTGATGAACATCCGACATTTTTTACTATAATTGCAGTATTTCTAATCATTGTAGTCGACTTGCTTACCGGGGAAGAAATTGAGTTTCCGGTTCTTTTTACCTTTCCGGTAGCGTTGGCAGCATGGGGGTTAAAAAATTATCTGGCTTACGGCCTTTCAATAGTGCTACCTCTTTTGAGAGTTGGATTTGTTCTATTCCTGTGGGAAAGGAGCCAAGCTCTTCATGTTCTAGCGATTAATGCCATTATCACCATAACTACCTTGACAGTCTACACATATCTGATGATTAAAATCTCTCTGAAAAAGAGAAACCTGGAAGAAAAAGTGAAAATGCTGGGAGAGAACCACAACAACAGGTAACAGCATAACCTGTGGGTATTTGCTAGTGTTTACTTGTATAAGTAATCGATATTTTGCAGGTTTCTTTCATCCTTTCTATAGTGAAAGTACCTCTGATGTCAGATCCATCTAGCCACGCCTGCTAAACGTGTCAGCTTAGATCTCGTTTTTTTCATCTTACAATTCCTTAAGGACTCGCAACGTCAACGTCCTGCCACAGATGAAACATGATGCTTTTCCGCCATTATTTTACTACCATGGCGCCACAGTTTCGTTTTTCAATTTATTTGCAAGGTGGCGTTTCTTTTTCTCTTTTTGGACCATGCCGACATTCTCTTCAGACAACAGGGCCATTTTCCAGGTCCTGTCGGGGGCCTTTCTCATCAGTTTCTCGGGGGTCTGGGTCAAGATCGCCCAAGTGCCGCCAACCA
>JANOIV010000063.1:0-32849 GCA_031407875.1 Desulfobulbaceae bacterium
CGTGCAGCGCAAGGTATGGGCCGACCACTGGGTAAACGCCAAGAGCGGCGTGCTGATTGAGATAGGCCTTGTCGGCGGCAAGGAGCAGAAACAGATCGGCGGTATCGATAAAGTTGTTGAAATTTTTGATTATCTGAACAAGAGCCTGAGTTCCGAGATCCTCGAGACCATGGAGGAGACTGATCCGGATATGGCCGAGGAGATCCGCAAGAAGATGTTCACCTTCGAAAACCTCATTGCCCTCGACGGCCGCTCCCTGCAGATGGTCCTGCGGGAAATCAACAACGACTCACTGACCATGGCCCTCAAGACCGCCTCGGAAGAGATGAAAGAGAAGATCTTTGCCAACATGTCCTCCCGCGCCGCTGATATGATCAGAGATGATCTTGAGGCTATGGGACCGGTACGCCTCTCCGAGGTTGAACTCATGCAACAGACCATTGTCAAGATTGCCATGAAACTCGAGGAAGAAGGTAAACTGATCCTGGGCGCGGGCGGGGGTGGCGATGAGCTTGTCTAAAGTTTATAAGGAATCTCGACACTTCCACCCCGAGGAAATTCTCCCGCGACCGGACAAAAAGGACTCTTCCCGGCCTGATCCTGCTCAGCCAAAGACCGCTTTCATCGAGACACCGCCGGGGAAAACCTCCTCGGGGCAGGCCTTTCGACAGGACAACGTGCTCACTCCGACGCCAAAACCTCTCACTGGCGAAGTCGCCGTACCTCCCCACGGTACCGGCTCTTTGCCCGGAGAGACAAAACCACCGGGAGAATCCTCGGCAGAAGTCGGCGCACAGGCGGAAGCGGCCGCATCGGGGCTAGATCCGCTCGTCGTTGAGCAGATGGTCGACGAGGCTTTTGGCCTCGGCATCGCAGAAGGGCTGAAACGAGCCGAGAAGGATTTCGGCTCCGCCGCCGCCGCCCTCTTGGAGCTCTGCCGGCAGCTGGACCGAATACGGGAAACCCTGCTCAAAAACAGCGCCGGCGAAATGCAGGATCTGATCCTCGCTATTGCCGAGAAAATCATCCGGACTTCAGTGCTCGAACAGGATACGACGCTTCTGGCGACCATTGAAGAGGCCCTTCACAGCGCCGTGAAATCAGACGAGTTTTATATTTACGTCAACCCGGAAGACCTGGCCACCGTCCAGGAAAAATCAGCAGAGCTGGTGAACGGTATGAACGGTCTCAATAACATCGTCATCAAGAAAGATCCGTCCGTCGAACGCGGCGGCTGTAAAATCGAATCGGAAAACTGCACCGTGGATGCCACCATTGCCAGTCAATTCGAGCTAATCCGGGAACAGATCAAGAATCGACTGGCGATTCCCTGATCCGCCGGAACGAGGCCACCCTTTTCGTCAGCGGCAGCCCGTCTCACGTTTTTTAGAGCCAGGAGTAACTCCACCAGCCCATGCCTCTCACCGCAACGCATCTCAAAACTCTCAGCACCCTCAAGGTATGGGGCAAGGTGACCCGCATAATTGGTCTTGTCGTCGAGGGCTATTGTCCCTACGCCTCCATCGGTTCGCTCTGTCAGATCACCGCACTGCAGGGGAAAACGCAGGTCTATGCCGAGATAGTCGGTTTCCGGGACAACAAGGCCCTGCTTATGCCCCTCGGAGATCTGCGGGGGCTTGGTCCCGGCAGTCTTATCCGGGTGATTCGCGACAGTGCCACGGTCAAGGTCGGCGCCAATCTCCTCGGCCGGGTTATCGACGCCATGGAAATTCCCCACGATGGGCTCCCCTCTCCCGTCCTGACGGAAGAAATGCCGTTGTACGCCCTGCCGCCCGGCCCCATGCAGCGCCAGAATATCACCGAGACCCTCGATCTCGGTATCCGCGCTATCAATGGCCTTATCACCTGCGGTATGGGCCAGCGTATGGGCATCATGGCCGGTTCCGGCGTCGGTAAAAGCGTCCTGCTCGGCATGATGGCCCGCTATGCCAAGGCCGATGTCAACATCATCGCCCTGATCGGCGAACGTGGCAGAGAGGTGCGTGAGTTCATTGAACGCGATCTCGGCAAGGAAGGTCTCGATCGCTCGGTGATCGTGGTGGTCACCTCCGATCAATCTCCCCTTCTGCGGATGCGCGGGGCCTTTGTCGCCACCGCCATTGCCGAATACTTCTGCCAGCAGGGCAAACACGTGTTGCTCATGATGGACTCCATCACCCGTTTTGCCATGGCCATGCGGGAAATCGGTCTGGCCATCGGCGAACCGCCCACCACCAAAGGCTACACCCCTTCCGTCTTTGCCACCCTGCCAAAGCTCCTCGAACGGGCGGGCCGTTTCCGTGGCCAGGGTTCCATCACCGGTCTCTATACGGTCCTTGTCGAAGGCGACGATATGACCGAACCGGTGGCCGATTCCGTCCGTTCCATACTTGACGGCCATATTGTCCTGTCGCGCGCCATAGCCGCAAGAAACCACTACCCGGCCATTGACATCCTCAATTCGACAAGTCGTGTCATGCGCGACATCATCTCACCCCGGCACCTGGAGTTGGCCGGCAAGGCCAGAAATGTCCTGGCAACCTTTACCGAGGCTGAGGACCTGATCAATATCGGGGCCTATGCCAAGGGTTCCAATCCGAAAATTGATTTTGCCATCAGCAAGATCGAGGCGATCAACTCCTTCCTCCGTCAAAATTTTGACGAAACCTCCTCGCTCAAACAGACCCTCGAACAGCTCGGTGGTCTCTTGACCGAACGGAAAGACGAAGAAGTAGCGCCAAAAAACCGACGTATGAACGACGTATGAATTGAGCCATCCCGGATAACCTCCACATGAACTGCCGATGAAGCCATTTTCGCTGGAAACCGTCCTCAGATACCGAAAACGTCTGGAGGATATCGCCAAAAACCGACTTTTCAAGGCCCAGAGCGAAAAACAGCTCGTCCAGGATAAATTGCGCCAAGAGCAAACCAGCTATACCGATCTCATAGAGACCCTGGACCGCCGCCAGACTGAAGGTATAGAAATTCTCGATCTGATCCGCTACGATGAGCAAATCCACTTTACCAAGAACAGGATCATCGCCATAAAAAAGACCCTCTCTGAAAAAACCGCCAGAGTAGTGGTTGAAAGAGAACGGCTGATTCAACGGAGCAAAGAACGGAAAATAATGGAAAAATTAAAAGAAAAACAGAACCTGAACTGGCAGGAGCATCTCAATAAAAAAGAGGCGGCCCAGCTTGATGAAATAGCAATCATCTTCCATGACAAATAACTACTCAGTCTCGCAACCGGTGCGTCCCGGCCTTTATTATAGACGTATCATTCCTTACGGTGTGATAGAGAGAAGGTGGATAGTCTATAGTATATTGAGAGCGTTAGCTCACCACGTACCGACTCGATAACCTTGAGATCCTTGCCAACATACAAAGGCCCTGCCATGAAGACCTGCCGTCTCCCCTCCCAAAAAGCGCTGAATCTCCTCTTCGCCCTGGCCATGTTCGCCGCTGTTCTCTTTACAGCCGGCGCCTATGCGGCCGAAAATGAGCAACCGGAAAATTTCCAATCTGTCGAAGAGAGGCGCCTGTATGAAGATATCATGAAGGAAAACAAACGTCTTCAGGATGAGAGAAAAGACTTCGCTCTAAAAGAAAAGGAGCTAAAGACCCTGGAGGATGGTGTCGATAAGAAACTTGCCGAGATTGACAAGAAGCTCGTTGAATTGACAAGCCTGCAGAAGAAGATTGAAGAGCTGCTCGCTGAAAAATCAGCGCAAGAGCTGAAAAAGATTCAGAGTCTCGCCAAGATTTATGACAAAATGGACCCGGCGAAAGCTGCCTTGGCCCTGGCCGGTCTTGATCAGCAGCTGGCGGCGGATCTCCTGGCAAACATGAAGGTGAAGGCCGCAGCCAAGCTCCTGGACCAGATGTCCAAACCGAAGACAACCGACCTGAGTACAACTTTTTCAAAACCGAAAATAGAGTGAACTGACCATGGAAGCAATCGTTCTTGCCTCGACACCCCCACCCGCCGCAAAAACAGGCAGTCAGACCGATTCTGCCATGGGTGAGAGCGATTCTCCCTTTGCCCCTCTTCTCACGCAGGCCATCTCTGAGAAAGAAAGCGCGGTTGATAAATCATCGCCGCCCGACTCTTCCGCCGGTGTCGTCGGATCCCAGGTAATAACCCAACCGGCCCACAACCTGCAAGTCCCTCCGGTCAACGGCGAAGAAGAACAAATCGACATTCCCCTCGGCGCTGATCCTAGTACATTCAATACCTTTTCGGCCCTAGCTCTCCTGCTCAACATTGGCCAGGCCGACGGGGAAGTTTTCCCGGATAACAAGGGCATGCCGGTTGCAGGCGCAGAACAGGCAAAGACCAATTCTCTCTTTTCTCAAGCCACGGTCACCCTCACTCAGGAAAATTCCACCGAGGGTGCTGTCTCCCCTTTGACGGCAACACTTCCTGACATCCCTGAACTCTTGCAGGGCCGCATGACAACCGGACAACCATTGCAAACTATGCCGGCAGGGAGTACCGCTCAAAAACAGGATCTTACCCTGCTGTTGTCCCAGTTGCAGGATATTATCAATACCAATGAAACCAAGGGAATAGTCGTACAACAGCAATCGCGGGCAGCTATCTCTCTTGATGAACTGACCAACCTGACGCCGCAAGTCGCCCAGACCGTCACGGCACCCCCGGAATCAGCCGGTATGTCTGCGATTGCCGCAGTCTCTGCGACAAACAATCAGAACATTGGCCTCTCTGATGCAGCGATTCAACCTGCCGCCAACAGAACGCATGCCCTGCGGCAGGATATTCAGCATCAATATCTTGACGGCACAATCAACCTCAATGAAGACCAGACAAAAAAAAAGAGCAACGGGCAGACGGGCCAGCGGGACAACAGCAACAGCGGCCAGACCTCGCAGCCCGGCAGCGGGGTCTCAACGCTCCCGGGCGATCAGACCGGAAGTTCGACATTCAGTCTCCTCTCGCCAGTGACCGGCACCAGTCAGCAGGTCGCCCAGCACGATAAGACACTCACCCTGCCCTCGGGGGCAATGGTCACGGAACAGGAAATATTCAATCAGATTGTCCAGCGCTTTCATCTGACCAACCGCATGCAAAATTCCCGGATCAACCTGAAACTGCATCCCGCTGAGCTTGGCGAATTGAAAATTGACATCACTCTCAAAGAGGGCTCCATCAGAGCCAATGTCTACGCCCAGAGCCAGCATGTGCAAGAGCTCCTGGAAAAAAATATGCCCAAACTACGAGCCGTCCTTGAGCAGCAGGGTTTTGTCATTGAGGAAATCGTGGTCACCTCAAAATCTGAAACTGTTGGGAATTTTGATCTTTTCGGGGGGCAGCTGCCCAATCGACAGACCTTGCCCCCCTCACCCCATGAGACATCTCCAGCCGCAACATTTGCAGCAACGCTGGACAGTTCGATGATTCAGACAATCATCCCGGAATCCGGCGTCAACATAAGAGCCTAGGAGCAGGAAAATGAGCAACTTTATAGAATCAATCAATCAGGCAGCCACCGCCTCCTCAGCTGCCGCCACGAAGTCTGCAAAAGCGGCAACAGACGAGGTGATGGGCAAAGAGGATTTCCTCAGTCTGCTGGTGGCCCAGTTGAAGAATCAGGATCCACTGAACCCTGACGACCCCACCGAATTCACCGCACAACTGGCCCAGTTCAGTTCTCTTGAACAGCTTCACAACATCAATGACAGTATGAACAATCTGGTAACCTCAAACGCCAACTCGGATAAACTCTCAACCCTCAACACCATCGGCAAGGAAGTAGCCTATCAGGACGGGAGTTTCAACTTCAGCGGCGAACCGGTTACACTGGGCTACAAACTTGATGGACAGGCCAAGGAGGTCACCCTGGCCCTGCAGTTGAACGGGGCAACCGTGGCCACCCTTAAGGGCCCTGATCTTTCTGCCGGCAACCACTTTCTCACCTGGGACGGTCTTGCTGCTAATGGCCAGGCTGCTGCCCATGGCACGTATAAAATCGTCATCCAGGCCAAGGCCGGTGAAGGGGAAAGCGTCGCCGCCAACCCATTGATCAGATCGGAGGTCACCGGGGTCGATCTCGCTGGAGAATTCGGTGGTATTTTGATCACCAAGGCAGGAAAGGTCGAATTCAACACCATCCTCGGGGTTTTTGAAAAAACAGCTGCGCTGTCCACAACAGCAGAAAGTGATACGGCCTCTGCTGCAGCAACGGATACCGCCGTGGCAGCGGTGGAAACATTGCTGGCGGACAAACGGGCCGCTGCGGAAAACCCTGCGGCAAATGATAGCAATGACACGACAGAGGATTCAGGCACTGATTCGACTACTGAATAGTCTACGAAGAGAAACCTCTTTCAAGGAATACATCTACACAGGCAGGTTGTTGTGCAACAAACTGGCTCTTAAGCGGAGGATTAATTATGGGAATTTCAAGTGCTTTGTACAGCGGAGTCAGCGGCCTGAACACCAACTCGCAGGCCATGAGCGTCATCGGCAATAACCTCGCCAACACCAACACCCTGGGTTTCAAAGGGGCCCGGACGGTCTTCGCTGACCTTCTGTCCGGCAGAATCAACGGCTCCGGTGGTTCTTCACAGGTCGGGCGAGGTGTGGGCATGTCCAAGGTGGACAATATCTTCAGCCAGGGCACCTTCGAATCGACAGAGTCCGGCCTTGATGTGGCCATTGAAGGTGAAGGGTTTTTTCTGCTGAAAGAACCTGGTGACGCAACAGTCTTCTACTCACGGGCCGGGGCCTTCCGTTTCGACGATAACGGGTTCCTGGTCAGCCCGGAAGGACTGCGCGTGCAGGGCAAAGGTTATGACGTCAACGGTGCTCTTATCGCCGGCGATCCCACCGATATCCAGGTGGGTAACACCGGACTCATTCCCGGCAATGTTACGACCACGATGACCCTGAATACCAACCTCGATTCAAGTTCGGCCATTCTTGCCGCCCCTTTTAGCTCAACTGATACCACGACATTTAACTATTCATCTTCAACGCAGGTCTTCGATACCCTGGGAAATCCCCATCTGTTGACAACCTATTTCAAGAAAACAGCAGACAATACCTGGAACTGGTACTGGTCCGCAGAAAACTCTGCTGTGCCACCGGCTCCATTGCCCTCACCCTCTCCGGCGGGGACCCTCAACTTCGATACTAACGGAACCTTAACCACTGTCCCCCCCACCGGCGCCACAGGTCCCCTCGACTGGGCCAACGGCACCCTCGCCACCGACATAAACATAGCCTTTGACACCACCCAGTTCAACAGCGATTCGGTGGTCATCTCCCAGGAGCAGAATGGTTTTGGCGCCGGCAATCTGACCGGTGTGAATATAGATGAAGACGGCATAGTCATCGCCTCGTATTCCAACGGTGAACAGACCAAGATAGCCAGCCTCGCGCTGGCCAAATTCGGTAACCGCAATGGCCTCGAACTGGCCGGCAGTAATCTGTATTTGGCAACCTCCGCATCCGGAACACCCCGTACCGGGCTGCCGGGGGCCGAACTGGGTAAGGTGTTCACCAACTCTCTTGAGCAGTCAAACGTCGATATGGGTGCGGAATTTGTCAAAATGATCACCGTTCAGCGCGGTTTTCAGGCCAACTCCAAAATCATCACCACCGTCGATGAACTGCTCGGGGAGCTGATCAACCTCAAGCGGTAGGTCACATTTTTGACACACCACTTTTCCGCCAGGGGCCGATCGGTATAACTGATCGGCCCCTTTCTTTTGTGCACTCCGCCTCTTTCTTCCCTTCACGCGATTTCCCGATTATCATCACCACCGTGGAATACTTTTTGCAGTCCTTGAGATTGCCTTCTGCACGATCTATAATGAAAGACCGGCACAGGCCAGAACGTGACAAAAAAACCAATTCCATTTACCGCAGAGAAGGAAGATGGCAGAAAAAAAAGAAGAACCGAAAGAAGAAAGCGGCAAGAGCAAGAAAAAGCTCTTTATCATTATCGGTGTCGCAGTGCTTGTTGTGCTGATTCTCGGAGGAGTCGGGGGTTTCTTTTTGCTCAAAAAAGATCATCCTGCAACAGACCGGCCGGCGGGCCAGGAAGCGGCGGGCGGGCACGGGGCAGCGACAAAGAATGGCGAAGCAGCGGTTCCCGGGGCCGTGCCCAAGCCCGATATCGGACCGATGGTCAAGATAGATGAATTTATTGTCAATATCATCAGCGAAGAGGGCAGCCACTATGTCAAGACCTCCATGTCGATTGAGATGACCAATGCAGCGGTCGTGGAAGAGACGACCACCCGTATGCCCCAGATACGCGACTCCGTTCTTCTTCTGATCGGCAACAAGACCTTCGAGGAACTGCAGGATCTCCAAGGCAAAAAACAGCTGAAGGCCGAGATAACCAGCAAAATCAACTCTTTTTTGCAGACAGGCCAGATAAAGGCGATCTATTTCACTGATTTTGTCGTTCAATAGAGCAGCAGAGGAAGACCTTGGAACCGATTCTCTCCAAACAGGAAATTGCGGACCTGCTCATCGCCATCAGGGATGGCAGGATTTCCATCGATCTCGATCGCGAAGCTGCGGGTGGTCAATTTCTTGACAGCACCCCGGTAAATCTGTTTCAGCTCGCCCGCTCGACAACAGACCAGGGAAGGTTTCCCAACTTTGACATTATCCTTGATGCCTTTTCCAGAAATTACTCGATTTCCCTGACCAACCTGCTGCAACGAACCTTTACCGTCACCCGTAAATCGCTCGATATCTTTCACTTTCAGCAGTATCTCACGGAAAAGACCAAACCGGCCGCCATCGGCATCCTCGATCTCACGCCCCTCAAACACGGGGCGCTGATGATCTTCAATACAAAGCTGTCCTTCTCCCTGATCGAGATCATGCTCGGGGCATCCACGGATCTCGACCCTCTGAAGCTTGACCGGGAGTTGACCACCATTGAGCTGAATATCCTCAAAACCGCTTTTTCAGGCGCCTGCAGCGACCTCAATCGGGCCTTCATTCCGATCCTCCGCCTGGAATCTTCTCTGTTGAAGGTGGAAAACAATGCCCGCCTGGTCTCGATCACCGAACCCGAAGCAGAGATTCTCGTTGTGGCCTTTGTCATGAAAATCGGCGAATTTTCCGGTGAATTTCAGCTCGTTTTCCCGATTTCGACCTTGGAGCCGCTGAAGGTGCCACTCAAGGAATTGGTGAATATCAATGCCAACAAGAAGAGCAGCTGGAGAGACGAGATCGAGGAGGATTTGAAAGATATGACGACGACAATTATCGCCCAGTCCGGTCTCATCAATATCCCGGTCAACAAGCTACTGTCCCTGAAAAAGGGCGATATTATCGATATAGATTATGATCCGAACACCCCCCTCAAGGTCCTTGTTGAGGATACACTGAAATTTTTCGCCAGGCCGGGTACCCATAACGGCAAAAAGGCGATCAGCCTGACCGGCGTTTACGAATAATCCGGCATGTAACAAAGACCGTAACATTGAAATGCCTTTATCGGCATAAGGCGCCGCAACGAAATCGTCAGAAATGTAATGGTTATTTCGTAACAGCTCCTAAGGAGTAGAGAATGGCAATCGACAAATATACCCAGGCAAGTGCACGACCAGCCCCTGAAGAATTAAAGGAACTCCTCGACAGCGGACCGAGCGCATCGGAACAACGGACGCCTTCCAGCCACAAGGCCGGGCAGGGATCCGAAAGAGGGTTGGAATTTCTCTACGATGTACCCCTTCAAGTCTCTGTTGAAGTCGGTCGCAGCAAGATCCGTCTGCGTGATCTTCTGAAGATGGGGGAAGGATATGTCATTGAACTGGATAAACTGGCGGGGGAACCGCTCGATCTCTACGTCAACTCCAAGCTCATCGCTCGGGGTGAGGCGGTGATGGTCGGAGACAAATTCGGCATCAGGCTCACCGATGTTATCAGCACCAGTGACCGTATTGAGAATCTGGGCTAGGGCCAATGCTGAAACCAACTCTCTCAGACACCTTTCTGCCTGCTGCCGTTCTGGTTCTCTTCACTCCGCAATCGGCAACGGCGGCGGCGGCAATAATGAGTGATACGGCGGCCTATTTCCGTCTGACCTGGGGACTCCTTATTGTCCTGGGAATTATCCTCATTCTCTATGCCCTCGCCAGGAAACGGTTTTCTCTGCTGCACTCCCCTGAAAAAAGCGCCATAAAGGTAGTGGAGATCCGCCATCTCATGCCGAAAAAATCACTCTGTCTCATTGAGGTCAAAGGTCGGGAATACCTGCTCGCTCTCAACTCGGACAACATCTCGCTCATCGCCGATCTCGCTGTCTCAGCCGAGACCTCCTTTGCGGCGGCCTTAGAGAAATCTGCCGCCAAAATCGCCTCATGAAACCGCAGCGCATGACACCCTGCCCCTTTCGGCCTGCAGCAATAGTCCTGCTGCTCGTCCTCTGCGTCCTCATGCCCGCAGTAGCCTCGGCGGTCGGTCTGCCTACCATCACATTCGGGGTTGAAGATGCCGAGACCCCCAAGCAGGTTTCAACCGCCCTGCAGGTCCTTTTTGTCCTGACCATCCTGTCGGTGGCCCCGGGAATCCTCCTGATGACCACCTGCTTCACCCGGATCGTCATCGTCCTCGGCTTTATCCGTCAAGCCCTCGGCACCCAGAGCACGCCGCCGACCCAGATCATCATTGGTCTTTCGCTCTTTCTCTCGTTCTTCATCATGTCACCGACCCTCAGCGAGATCAACGAAAAGGCCCTGCAGCCTTACATGAATGAAACGATCGGCCAGAAGGAGGCCTTCGACAACGCGCTCAAACCGATGCGCAAGTTCATGTTCAGCCAGGTCAAGGAGGAAGAGCTTTCCCTGCTCTCGGAAATCACCCTTGACAACAAACCTCTCGATCAGGAGGAGATCCCCACCATGACCCTGATCCCCGCCTTTATGCTCTCAGAGCTCAAACTGGCCTTCACCATGGGATTCATGATCTCTATTCCTTTTTTGGTAATTGACATGATTGTTGCATCAATCCTCATGTCGATGGGTATGATGATGCTGCCGCCGGTTATCATCTCCTTGCCCTTCAAGATCCTCCTCTTTGTGCTCGTTGACGGCTGGAGTCTCGTCGTCGGCTCCCTGGTCAAGAGCTTTCATTGAGGTCCGAAGCCCCTCTATTTAGACGCGGAGAGACACTATGAATCCCGATCTGGCAATGAGCATCTGCCGCCAGGCCATTCAGGCCATCCTGATGGCTTCAGCACCCATGCTGCTGGCCGGTATGATTATCGGCCTGCTGGTTTCCATTTTCCAGGCGGCAACCCAGATAAACGAGCAGACCATGACCTTCGTCCCCAAGATTGTGGTGGTCTTTGTAACTTTATTGATTTTCGGGCCCTGGATCATCCGCCTCCTCTCGGTGTTCACAATCGGTCTTTTTGACACCATGTCCACCTTGTGACTCCCCTCCTGTGGATATCCAGCTCATTCCCATTGCCCAGTTCCAGGCCTTTCTCGTTGTAACCGCGCGGGTAGCGGGATTTATCGGGGCTATCCCGATCATCTCCGGAGCCCAGACCCCTGTCCGGATCAAGACCGGTCTGGTCTTCACCATCGCCCTGGTCCTTTTTCCGGTCATGGGTAAGACCTTGCCCACAATCAGTTTCGCCCCCATCCCCTTCCTTTTACTGATCATCAATGAGACCCTGCTGGGCACACTCATCGGTCTTATCGCACGACTTATCTTTGCATCAGTGGAATTCGGGGCTACGGTCATCGGCTACCAGATGGGCTTTGCCGCCGCCAATGTCTTCGATCCCCAGGGAGATCGTCAGGTCGCCCTCCTCTCTCAGTTTCAGAATGTCTTTACCATCCTCATCTTTCTGGCCCTGAACGGCCATCACCATTTCCTGCGAGTTGCGGTACGCTCTTATGAACTGCTCCCGCCCGGGAAACTGAACCTCTCAGGCGAGGCCGTTCCTTACCTGATGGAATTGGTGTCGCATATGTTCACCCTGGGAGTCCTGTTCAGCGCCCCGGTCCTGGCGGTACTGCTTTTTTCCGGACTGATTCTCGGCATTCTCGCCCGGGTATTCCCCCAGCTCAATGTCTTTCTCCTCTCCTTTCCTCTCAATATCGGCATTGCCTTCATTGTCATTTCCTTGACATACGATCTTGTCCTCATCCTCCTCAGACGAGAATTTGACCTCCTCGGAGAACGTTTTCTCACCCTCCTCAATTACCTCAATTTCTGAGGACCTTTCTGGACCGGGGCTGCAACGGAAGAGCCATCTCGCCTTCCTTTCCGGAGCATTTTTTGCAAGTCATTTTCCGTAATAATTCACGCCCCTCTTTCCAAAGCCGTTGTTAAAAAATAACGAGGCCGGAGAAATACCGGGAACGGCATGAGGAGCCGTAGCGAAATATGAAAAATGGTCAAGTTATTTCGTAACGGCTCCTAAAAACCAGCATAACAACGGAAACATCTCTATGCACTGTCGACAACCGGTCGCAACACAGCTCTTTGCCTGGAGAATAGTCCATGGCTGAAGAAGCACCCAGTGGCGGAGAACGGACAGAAGCGCCGTCATCGAAACGACGCGAAGACTTCCGGAAAAAAGGCCAGGTGGCCCAAAGTAAAGAAGTCCAGACGGCGGCCCTCTTTACCGTTCTGCTGCTCTTCTGGATTTTCTACATGCCGTCTTTCTGGCGTGGCCTGCTCGACCTCCTTTCAACCCTCTGGCAATCCATCGGCGACATTGAACTGACACCACAATCGACGATGAATCTTGCCTTTTTTCTCCTGCAGAGGTCGGTAGTACTCCTCGTCCCTCTGTTTCTGCTTGTTCTCATTATCGGTTTTTTCTCGAGTTTTATGCAATTCGGCTGGCTGCTGACCGCCAAGCCGCTGATCCCGGATTTCTCGAAGCTTGATCCAATCAAGGGTTTTGGCAGACTTTTTTCCAAACGTTCGGTAATTGAAGTCATCAAATCCCTGCTCAAGGTCGCCCTCATAACCTGGGTTGCCGCCACAACGGTTATGAATCATTTCCAGGAGGCCCTGATTCTGGTTGACACCAGTGTCGCGATGACCTTCAGCTATCTCGCCAAAGTCTCGACACTTATCCTGGCGAAGGTCTGTGCTGTTCTCATCCTCCTTGCCATTCTCGATTTCTCCTTCACCAAATGGGAGATGGAAGAAAAGATGAAAATGACCAAGCAGGAACTGAAGGAAGAGTTCAAGGAATCGGAGGGTGATCCGCACATCAAGGCCCAGATCCGCGCCATTCAGCAGCAGATGGCCAGAAAACGTATGATGGCTGAGGTTCCCTCGGCGGATGTGGTCATCACCAACCCGACCCATATTTCGGTGGCTATTCGCTATGATTCCGGCAAAATGGCCGCCCCAGTGTTGGTCGCCAAGGGTGCTGACCATGTCGCCATGAAGATCAGGGAGATCGCCCGCGAACACAATATCCCCCTGGTCGAAAACCCACCAGTGGCGCGATTATTGCATAAATTGGACCTGGGAGCAGCCATCCCGGAAGAGATGTTCCGGGCCGTCGCAGAGATCCTGGCGCACGTCTATTCACTCAAGGGTAAGGCATAACAATGGAGATGGCTGAGGTACGGAGCGTTTTCGGCAAGTTCCACCTACGGGAACTGTATGGCCGCAGTGATATCCTGGCGGCCGTCGGTCTTGTATCGATCCTGTTGATCATGATCATGCCCATCCCGGCCCTGTTGCTCGATCTTTTACTGGCGATGAATATCACCATTGCCCTCCTGATCCTCATCATCAGTCTCTACATTGTCAAGGCGGTTGAATTCTCGATCTTTCCTTCCATCCTTCTGACAACCACCCTCTTTCGCCTGGCCCTCAACGTGGCCTCCACCCGGCTCATCCTGCTGCACGGCGACGAAGGGCCAGCGGCGGCAGGGGCGGTGATCCAGTCCTTCGGCCAGTTCGTGGTCGGCGGAAATTACGTCATCGGGGTCGTCATCTTCACCATCCTGGTAATGATCAACTTTATGGTCATCACCAAAGGTGCCGGGCGGGTGGCCGAGGTTGCCGCCCGTTTCACCCTTGATGCCATGCCCGGCAAGCAGATGGCCATCGATGCCGATCTCAACGCCGGTCTGATCAACGAAGACCAGGCCCGCAAACGCCGGGAAGAGATTAGCTCCGAGGCCAACTTTCACGGGGCAATGGACGGTGCCTCGAAGTTTGTCAAGGGTGACGCCATAGCCGCCATCATCATTACCCTTATCAATATTGGCGCGGGTTTTATCATCGGTGTCCTGCAAAAAGGCATGCCCATGGCCGAGGCCGCCCGGAATTACACCATCCTGACGGTGGGCGACGGCCTGGTCGCCCAGATTCCTGCCCTCATTATCTCCACAGCCGCCGGTCTTCTTGTCACCCGTTCTTCCGGCGACAGGGATTTCGGCACCGATATGAAGACCCAGTTTTCCCGTAATTCCGTGGCCATCTGGGTGGTTTCCGGTATGGTGCTGGTCTTTGCCCTCATCCCCGGCCTGCCCTTCTTTCCCTTCCTTATCCTCTCCATCTCCCTGGCCATTATGGCCTACCAACTGGAGAGGGCGAAACAGGTGGAACAACAGAATGTTGTCGAGGAACCCAAAGAGGCCCCGGCCCGGCGCGAAGAAAACTATGAAGAGATGCTCAATGTCGATCTCCTGCAGCTCGAGGTCGGTTATGGTCTCATTCCCTTTGTCGATGCCTCTCAGGACGGCGAATTGCTGACCCGCATCCAGTCGATCCGCAAACAGTTCGCCATCAACAACGGCTTTATTGTGCCGCCGGTGCATATCAGGGATAACCTGCAGCTCTCACCGAACCAGTATACCTTCTCCCTCAAGGGCGTCAAAGTGGCCGATGCCGAGATGCTGCCCGGCCACTTCATGGCCATGGACCCCGGCATGGTCACCGAGACGATCAAAGGCATCGCCACCAAGGAGCCGGCCTTTGGTCTGCCGGCCATCTGGATTACCGAAGACAAGAAGGAACGGGCCCAGATCGCCGGTTACACCGTTGTCGATTGTACCACCGTCATGGCCACCCATATCAGCGAGGTCATCAAGCAGTACGCCCATGAACTCATCGGCCGCCAGGAAGTCCAGGGCCTGCTCGACAACCTGGCCAAGAGCTATCCGAAACTGGTCGAGGATCTAGTCCCCGCCGTTCTCTCTTTGGGTACCATTATGCGGGTCCTGCAGAATCTCCTGAAAGAAGGGGTTTCCATCAGAGACCTCCGGACCATTCTCGAAACCCTGGCCGACTGGGCCGGCGCTACCCGTGACACCGACATCCTCACCGAATATGTCCGGCATGCCCTGGCCCGGACCATCAGTTCGACCCTGGCCGTGAACGGGGTCATCCCGATCATCACCCTGGCCAAGCCGGTCGAAGATGCCATTCTTAACGCCGTGCAACATAAAGAGACAGGCAGCTATCTGTCGATTGACCCGAAGATTGCCCAGCAGATCCTCGATTCTCTCGGTAAAGCCATTGCCCTTTTTGAGGGCGGCAGCCGGCCGACCCTGCTCTCCGCCCCCCAGATCCGGCCCCATGTCCGCAGCCTGACGGAACGCTACTACCCGGCACTGACGATCATCTCCCATAATGAAATCGTGCCCAATCTCAAAGTCAGATCGCTTGGCACGGTGACCCTCAATGCAGGTTAGAATTTTCAAAGCAACCGATATGGCCTCCGGCCTGAAGATGGTCCGCCAGGAACTGGGGGCCGATGCCCTCATCCTGTCCACCCGGACGGTCAAAAACGGCAAGCTCGGCATTCTCGGTAAACCGGTCTTCGAGATCACCGCCGCCATTGACACCCCCTGGCCCAGAGAGAAGAAGGGGGCCGGAACTGCCGCCGAATATCAGGAAGTATCCTTTGCCCAGTCCATGCCGGCAGGCAAGAGGATAAACTACACGGTGGGCGACTCGGGTGACGTGCCCCCGACCTATGAGGCCTTGCGCGCTGCCAACTCTTCTCTCAGCCCCGACGACCAGGCCGGGACTGCTGCCAGGAACGGCAAACCACTGGGAAACGAAATTCGTCAGGAGTTTGACGAACTGAAAGAACTTGTGAAAAACCTGGCCACAAACATTGCCCGCATAGGTCAGCAGCCCCTTGAGAATCAGCTCCCTGCCCTCCAGACCAACGAAACACCGGCGTCTCTGCAGAGCCGCCTCCAGGCCATGCGGCCCCCGGCTGATCATCTCATCGAATATCTGCTCGATTATGGTATTGATCTGGAGACCGCCAAAACGATGACCGACTTCGCCAGGGAAAGCCTCTCTCCTGCCGATCTGGAAAACCCCGAAACCTTGCGGACGTTTTTCATCAGGACCATCCAGGATCTTATCGAGGTCAGCCCGTCCGATTTCAACCGGACTGCCGGCCAACACCGTCTCGCCCTCATCGGCCCGACAGGGGTGGGCAAGACGACGACCCTGGCAAAACTTGCCGCTCATTATCTCAGCCGCTTCTCACACTCCATCGCCCTCATTACCATTGACACCTACAGGATTGCGGCCGTGGAACAGCTCAAGGTCTACGGCGAGATCATGCATCTGCCGGTCGAGGTAGTCATCACCCCCGAACAGCTGGACCGGGCCCTCAGCAAACACCAGGACAAGGAACTCATCCTCATCGACACCGCCGGACGGAGTCCGAAGGATTCCCTGTGCATCGAAGAACTGGCGACATTTCTCCGCCCGGAACTCGAGATCGCCAAACACCTGGTCCTGTCGGCGACAACCCGAGAAATCGAGCTGTTCGATATTATCAGGCGCTTTGACCGGCTCGGTATCGACCGGACCATTTTCACTAAAATTGACGAGTGCAGCCATCTCGGCGCACTCCTCAATGTCCAGATACACAGTGGCAAACCTTTGTCGTATGTCACCAATGGCCAGCGGGTACCGGAAGATCTGCTTGAAATCACTAAAGAAAAAGTAGCCGAGCTCATCATGTCCAAACATGAAGGAATATTGCATGACTAACACCTCACCTATGGCAGCGGACCAGGCCAAGACCCTGCGGGAGTTGAATTCCCTGCCGCCTGTGACCACGCCCAGTTCAGAAGAGCATGTCACGAGTGTCTACGCGATAACGAGTGGCAAAGGCGGAGTTGGCAAGACCGCCGTCGTTGCCAATCTCGCTTACGCCCTGGCCAAGTTGGGCAAAAATGTCCTGATCCTGGATGCCGATCTCGGTCTGGCCAACATTGATGTGGTCTTCGGCCTCACCCCGGAATATAACCTGAACCATTTCTTTGCCGGTGAACAGAATCTGCAGTCCATTATGGTGAGCGGCCCCTTAGGCATCAAGATCCTACCCGCCGGTTCCGGTGTCCAGAACTTCACCCGGCTCGATTCCGGGCAGAAGATGCGATTGCTGGACGGCCTCGACTCCATGCACACCAACTTTGATTACGTGCTGATTGACACCGAGGCGGGGATCTCTGAAAACGTCACCTATTTCAATACGGCCGCCCAAGAGATCCTCGTTGTCACCACGCCGGACCCGACCGCCATCACCGATGCCTATGCCCTGATGAAACTGCTCTCCACCCAGTACCATGAAAAGCGTTTCAACCTCGTTGTCAACCAGATCCAGAATGAGGAAGAGGCTTTGGATGTTTATCGAAAACTCACTATGGTATCCAACAGGTACCTGGATATCTCAATTGACTATCTCGGCTCCATTCCCGAGGACCGGCAAATGATCGAATCCATCAGAAAACAGCGGGTTATCAGTGAGCTTTACCCCACCTCAAAGATAACCCAGGCCTTCCAGAAACTGGCATGCCAGCTCTGTGCGGAGCCATCACATAGCGAACCCAAGGGCAATATCCAGTTTTTCTGGAAGAAACTCCTCAACCTCGGCGGGAGAAGGTAGCCCCATGCTCTACGATCAGACTCCTCCTGCAGACGATAAATCAAAGCTCATCAGGGACAACCTGTATCTTGTCGATATCCTTGTCGGCAGAATGGTCACGCACGTCCCTTCCTTCATGAACAGGGATGACATGCGCAGCGCCGGAATGCTTGGCCTGATCGATGCGGCGAACAAGTTCGATGTCGGCAAGAATATCCTCTTCAAGACTTTTGCAGAATACCGCATCCGGGGAGCGATCCTTGATGAGATGCGTAAACTCGACTGGTTCTCCCGCACTCTCAGAGATAAGCAGACCAGGGTCGGCAAAATCATTTTTGATCTCGAACTTAAACTCGGCCGGGATCCGGACGACTATGAAGTGGCCGCGGCCCTGAACATGCCCCTTGAGGAATACCAGAAGATGCTCGGCGAAGTGAGCCACCTCGGTTGTGTCAGTCTCAACGAGACGCTCGATCATTCCGAAGAGGGCCGTTCGTTTATCGATTCGATTATCGATGAACGCGAAAATTCAGCCCCGTTCTCCCGCCTTGAAAACCACCAACTGACCCAGATCATCGCCGAGGTGCTCGCGCAGCTCTCGGTGAAGGAGCGGCAGGTTATCTCGCTGTACTATTATGAAGAACTGACCCAGAAGGAAATAGCCGAGGCCATGGATCTCTCTGAGGGAAGAGTCTCACAACTCCACAGTCAGGCCCTCATCAAACTCAAAAACAAGGTGCAGTCCAGACTGCACTGAGGCGGAAAATCATTATGGCATTCAGCAATGAACTTCTTCTCCTGCTCATCACCCTGGCAACAGGTGCTTTTGCCGTTTTCCGGGCGATCCACTTCCAGAAAAAGAGCCGATCACTCTCCGGCCAGCTCGTCGAGGTGAGTGGTAATCTGGAGTCCATTCAGCACAATCTGCGGGAACTGCAACAGAAGTACGGCCAGAGTCTTGAGTTCAACCAGAATCTCAGTGATGCGGGGATCACGACCCGGCTACAGAGCTCCCGACTCTCTCTCCAGACCCGCCCGGATGCCCCTGAGGCCCCTGAGAGATACCGCTATGTCCATCGTCTGGCCGGCAGTGGTATGGCAGCTGAAGAGATTGCCTCGGTCTTGTCAATCTCCAGTTACGAGGCCAGACAGCTTGTCAGCCTTTCCCGACTCGGCCAAAATCGCCAAGCCGTTGTCACAAATAACCGTACCTATTCAGCACATGATATGGATGAATAATCGAAATCGGGATCGCTATCGAAATCGCTCAAGACAACAAGAATATGGAGAAGGAAAAAGTTATCTCGTTCGGAAAAAATTCCAAGCAAGATAAAAATGCCGAAAACAGCAAGGATTCGATAGCGATAGCGATGGCGATTTCGATACCGAGATGAATCCAATGCCAACGAAATGAATAGTTACAAATAACCATACGTTATTCGGTTTTTCCCGACGCTTCAGACAATGACCTTTAAGATTTCCGCCGTGTGGCCGATAAAGAGATAAGCAATTGCAAGGCCCATCCACAGAGGAAGAACACACCATGGTTTCAGGAAAATACAGCGCACTCTCCGGGGCGATATCGAGAGAACAGACTATCGCCAATATCAGCGCCAACCTCGCCAACGTCAGTACCACTGGCTATAAGAGATCCATGCTGAGTTTCGAGTCGCTTTTGCGCGGAGAAAAACAGATAACCCAGGCCAAAGGCATAAACTACGACCGGATCCGCCAGCCGTTTACCGATTTCTCTCCCGGGCCCCAGCACCAGACCGAAAATCCTCTTGACCTGGCTCTCAGCCGCGAGGGCTTTTTTAAGGTTCAGGGTCCGACGGAGGTGCTTTACACCCGGCGGGGTGACTTTATGGTCGATGGTGCGGGGACGTTGCGCACCTCAAACGGTCTGGCCGTGCTCGATGCCGCTAATGGCCAGATCACTATCCCGGATACCGCCACAGGGCAGATCGCGGTGAGTGAAGCGGGCACTGTCTATCTGCTTGACAATGATGGCGGGCGGGCAGAGGTCGCACAGCTTGCCGTGGTCAATATCGACGACCCGTTACAACTCAAACGTCAAACCGACACCGCCTTTTCACTTGGTGCAGGTGGTGTTGAGACACCTGTCGAGGCCCCGACCGTGGTCCAGGGCAGTCTTGAGGTCTCCAATGTCAATATGGCCGAAGAGATGGCCAGGATGATCGACAGCCACCGCATCTTCGAGACCTACCACAAGGTCCTGAAGAGCTACGGCACCATCGGCGAACTGCAGGACGAACTGGGAACACTCGGTTGATGATAAAGAGAAGGTGGATATTCTGTATTCTTTTAGTCTGTCAGACTATAACCGCTACAAGATAAACAACATGTGTTGTTACCATACATTAACCCTAGTATAAATGAAGGCAGAACATGATACGATCACTCTGGACAGGTACTACCGGCATGCGTGCCCAGCAGCTCAATATTGATGTCATCGCCAACAATCTGGCGAATGTCAGCACTACTGGGTTCAAGAAAAGCAAGGCGGATTTTCAGGATCTCCTCTACCAGACCATGAAGGTCCCCGGTAGTCAGACCTCGACTGATACCGAATCACCGACTGGTATCATGATCGGCCTTGGTGTCAAACCCGCAGCGGTGACCAAGATCTTCACCCAGGGTGATCTCATCCAGACGGACAATGAACTCGACGTCGCCATTGAGGGAAACGGCTTTATCCAGGTCGAGATGCCCAACGACAACACGGGCTACACCAGAGCAGGGGCGCTCAAACGTGACAGCAACGGCCGGGTTACTACCTCCGACGGATTCCCGATCCTGCCGGCCATGACGATTCCAGATGGCGCACGACAGATCAGCATCGGCGAGACGGGGATTGTCAGTGCCGTCATCGGCGACGATACAGAGAGCACCGAAGTCGGCAATATCGAACTCGCCATCTTCACCAACAACGCCGGCCTTTCGGCTCTAGGCAAAAATCTCCTTCAGGAGACGGCGGCATCGGGAACCGCCACTACGGGCACCCCGGGGGAAGACGGTTTCGGCACCCTCATCCAAACCTTCCTGGAGGGATCGAACGTCAATATCGTCGAGGAGCTGGCGAGTATGATCACAACCCAGCGGGCCTTTGAGATCAACTCCAAGACCATCCAGACCTCGGATGAGATGATGCAGACCACCAACCAACTGATCTGATGCATATGCTCCGTTCATTGTTCTTCATAGGCCTGTTCTGCCTGGCAACCCGGCCCTGCTATGGCCTTGAGATCACCGTCAGGCCGACGGCAACTGTGGATGCCGTCTCCATCACCCTGGGTGACATCGCCGACTTTGATGCAAAATCCGAGACCGCCAGGGCGCTGGCCACAAAAATCGTGGCCCAGGCCGGTCAACCGGGTCAGGATATCACCCTTGAGGCAGCCGCTCTTATACAGCAGCTCGTCAGCTCTCTGGCGCTGCCGGCCGATATCCTCTGGTCCGGAGCGGCACAGGTCAAGGTCCACAGAAACGGCATCACGATCGGACCCGACAAGATCCAACAGATTCTCGACGAGTATTTCGCCAGCCACAGCGCCGATCTACCCGCCGCAGAAATCCGCTATATCGTCGATGATCTGCCCATTCCCTTCGTCCTGCCGGCCGGAGACCTGAAATGGGAAATTTTCCCTTCAGATCCCAATATTATCGGCAGTTCTCGCTTCTCCCTGATATTCACGGTGGACGGCAAGGTGCGAAAAAACATGTCCCTGCCCGGACATTTTGAGGCTATGGCCCCCGTAGCGGTGGCCTCGGTCCAGATGGCAAAAGGAACGATTCTGGCTCCCCAGCATGTGACCATGGTCAACAAGGATATCACCCAGATAAAGGCTCCTTGCTTGGATGCCGCTGAATTGCTGGGAAAGATCGTGACAAAGACTCTCAGATCAGGTGCGGTTATTGAATTGTCGGCAGTACAGTCTCCACCGCTTATCAAAAAAGGTGAGGTGGTCAAGATCATCTTCAATAAAGGCCACATCTTCCTCTCAACAACAGGAATTGCCAAAGCCGATGGAGCCAAGGACCAGATGATCAGAGTTCAGAATATAAACTCAAACAAAATCCTGCATTGCCGGGTCTCGGCAGCCGGCCTCGTGGAGGTCTCACTCTGATATGAACCGAATATGCCTGCTTTTTCTTTGCGTTCTCCTGCTCTCATCGTGCGCCAGGCCCAGCCAGCAGACCGTGCAGATACCGGAACCTCTTGAAGAAATCAAGAGCCCTGAGACAAGTCGGCGCAACCCCGGTTCACTTTGGAGCAGTGACAACACCTCGATGTTTGCCGATCACAAGGCCCAGAACGTCGGCGATATCGTCACCGTCCTCATCTCGGAACAATCCAGTGCCTCAAAGGAAGCGACGACGTCATCAGCCAGAACCAGCAGCATGGGCGCCTCCATCCCCAATCTTTTCGGTCTGGAAAGCGCTGACGCCATTACTACCTCGGATGCCGATCTGGCCAATCTGGTGAAGGCCGATTTCAGCAATTCATTTGAAGGAGATGGCAGTACCTCCAGAAAAGGTGAACTGACCGCCTCACTGACCACCCAGGTTATCGGCCGTTATCCCAATGGCAACTATAAGATCCGCGGCGGCAAGGAGGTCATGGTCAACAACGAGGTCCAGGTCATCTACCTCACCGGTATCATCCGGCCCGTCGATATTACCGCAGCCAATACCATAGATTCCAACAAGATTCTCAATGCCCGGATTTCCTATACCGGCAATGGCTCAGTCAGTGATAAACAGGAACCGGGCTGGCTCATGCGTTCGTTGGATAATGTCTGGCCGTTTTAACTCGATATGCAACAGAGACACTTTACGTCCGACCCATTGAGGCCTTCCATGAAACGAACCATCTGCCTGCTCATTACCGTCATCCTGGCCTGCCCTGTCTTTTTCGGGGTGGCCCATGCCGCACGGATCAAGGATCTGGCAAAATTAAACAGCGTCCGCAACAACCAGCTCATCGGCTATGGGCTCATAACCGGATTGAACGGCACCGGCGACGATATGCAAAAATCCCGATTCACCCTGCAATCGATCTACAACATGATGGTCAGAAACGGCATCACCATCGATCCCAAGGATATTGATGACATCAAGGTCAAAAATGTGGCAGCCGTTATGGTGACGGCCATCCTGCCGCCCTTTGCCAAACCCGGATCGACGATTGATGTCAATGTCTCGTCGATCGGCGATTCGAAAAATCTGGCAGGGGGAACCCTGATCATGACACCGCTCAAAGGCGCCGATAGTCAGGTGTATGCCGTAGCCCAGGGGCCCATTACCCTGGGCGCTTTCTCCTTTGGCGGCAAGGCTGCCAAGGCCCAGAAAAATCACCCGACCGTCGGCCGTATCGCCGGCGGGGCGATCATCGAGAATTCCGTCCCGGTTGACCTCGGTGGAAACGGCACCCTCACCTACCAGCTCGATGATGCCGATTTCACCACCGCCGCCAACATGGCCAAAACCATAAACATGCATTTTGGTGAAAAGACGGCAAGCCCTACTGATTCCGGAACGGTCACCATCGCTATTTCGAAAGAAAACAAAGGTGATATCGTCAATTTCATCGCCTCTATCGAAGGACTGGATGTCGATGCCGACACCTCTGCCAAGGTGGTGGTCAATGAGCGCACCGGCACCATCGTCATGGGCAAGGATGTCAAACTCTCCACCGTCGCTGTCTCCCACGGCAATCTCAGTCTTATCATCAGGGAGTCGGCGGATGTCGAGCAACCCAACCCCCTTGCCGAAGGCGAAACAGTCGTCATCCCGACGACCGAGATATCCGTGGTGGAAGATGAGGGACAACTCGTTGTCCTGAATCTGCCCAAAGGTGTCAGCATTGGCGAGATCGCCAATGCCCTGAATGCCATCGGCGCCACACCGCGCGATCTCATCGCCATCTTCCAGGCCATCAAGGCCTCGGGCTCCATGCACGGTGAACTGGTCATACTCTGATAGGAAAAATACCTGAAGGATAGAAAAATGGACTATAAAATTGACCCCCGGATCATCATCGGCAGCGCCACCAACAAGAATTCCATACAGAACAGGAATGAGCGGGATCTCAAGTCACTGAGAGAATCAAGCCGGGAATTCGAGACCATCTACCTTAATGAGATGTTCAAGGCCATGCGCAAGGCAGTGCCCGATGGCGGACTGATTGAAAAAGATTCCGCCTCGGAGATGTACCAGGAGATGCTCGATGGCGAAACGGCCAAGGCCGCCGCAAGCGGTAAAGGTTTGGGGCTGGGGCAGGCAATGTTCGAACAGATGAGCGACCTCATCGCCAAGAGAAAGAAATCAGGCACCTGACACATTTCAGCACCATACCCCGCCAGTTTTCGTCAAAAAATAACTGTAACAGTGAAATGCTGTGATCGGCATAAGGGGCCGGTCGCTCTTCATCTATCCCTGGCCGTCGTAACGAAATAATCAAAAAATGTACCGGCTATTTCATAACGGCTCCTAAAGTTTCCCTCCTCCTGCTCCGATAAGAGATGCAAGGATAGTACAGGCAGGCTCAATACTTGTGCAAGGATGCATACGACGAGAAAGCATGGAGGCGAATCATGATACAGAGCACAGGACTTCAACCGACCACAAACCCTCAGATTAACAGACAATACCAGGCCAAAGACGTCTACACCCGGCAGGAACAGGGCCAGACAGGCGTCTCGGAAAGACTCATAGCGGCGACCGACAAAGTCTCCCTCAGCTACAGTTCCGATTCCGTCCTGACCTATTCCAGTACCATGACCCTGCAAGGGGGCAAGAATGACGGATATGATCTGCTGCGCGGTCTGGTCATGAATATGCTCAAGGAACAGGGCGTCGACAGCAAGATCGCCACGGACAGCGGCGAAATTGATCTGAACAGTCTCAGCCAGGAAGATGCCCAGGCCCTTATTGCCGACGACGGTTATTTTGGAGTTGATCAAACCTCTGATCGTATTGTAAATCTTGCAACAGGTATTGCAGGCGGAGACGTTACACGGCTCGAGGCCATTAAACAAGGGGTGGAAAAAGGCTTCCAGGATGCCCTTGATGCTTTTGGCGGCTGGCTTCCGGACATCTCACACCAGACCTATGACGCAGTTATGCGTAAACTTGATGAATGGGCTGGAAAGAACAACAACAGTCAGGAATCGTACACCTAGGTGATATTATGAGTATTGAATTTTTCGGGGTCGGGGGACCTGGGCAGATCGGCAACTTAAAGAAGACCCAGGTAGCCAAACCCGACACAAAAACAGAGACCGGACAGACCGACAAGGTACAGTTTTCTTCTGTCCTGCAGGATGTTCACAAGGCCCAGACAGCCAGAGGCAGCAGTAATTCCGACAGGATTGAAAGGGTACAGGAGCTCAAGGCCCAGATAGCCGAAGGGACCTATGAACCCGATCTCAAAAAGGTTGCCTCCTCGCTCCTGCAATTTCTCGTAGAGGGGAAATAGAGATGACCGCCAGGACCACCCACGACTACCTCGTTCGCTTGCACGATGTGATTATGCAGGAACGGGAATATGCCAAAACTTTGGATATTCCCGGAATGCTGGAGATGATGCACGAGAAGGAAGATCTGGTGCAGGTGCTGGCCCATGTGCAGAAGATTGACGACGAAGACCGGCCTATCGCCACCAGGATCCGTCATGAAAATAGACGCAACGCCTATCTTTTCAAATCCACCCTCGGTTGGATTCGGGAGACCATGGAATTTTTCGGCAAACGTACAGTCACCTCCACCTATTCGGCCAGCGCCGGAACCGTCTCCTCTCAAATCAACGGCAGACTCCTCTCAGGCAAGGTGTAAATCATGGCCGGACTCGTCACCGCACTCAATTCGGCCCGCACATCTCTTGAGGTCAATCAGAAATCGATAGAGGTCGTCGGCAACAACATATCCAACGTCAATACCGAAGGATATTCGCGGCAGAGCACCACCCTGACCCCCTACCCCGCCATGAACTTCGGCGACTTCTTTATCGGCCAGGGCGTCAAGGTGACCGATGTGCGGCGTGACCACGATGTCTTTGTCACCAACCAGCTCCAGAATAAATCCGTCGACTTCGGTCTCTATAACGGCCAGAGTCGAGCACTTACCGAGCTTGAACGGGTCTTCAATGTCACAGAAGAAAATATCGCCACTGAGGTTGACCGTTTTTTTGACTCCTGGCAGGAACTCTCGGCCAGTCCCAGCGATCTGGTCCTGCGCGATATCGTCATCCAGCGCGGCGAACTGCTTTCGACAAAATTCAACAACACCGTCAACGATCTCAACACTGTTCAGCAGAATATCAACGACTCGATTGTCTCCAAGGTTGACGATGTCAACTCCAAGGTCTCTGAAATAGCCGATCTGAATGAGCGGATCTTCAACATCGAGATCCACGGTCAATCGGCCAACAGTGCCAGAGATAGACGTGATAAGCTCGCCAAAGAACTGGCCGGATCCGTCGGTGCGCAAACCTATGAAGACTCCAAGGGCATGCTCGCCGTCCAGCTCCCCGGCGGCCTGCCTCTCGTCCAGGGCAATCAGGCCATGTCGATTGAGGCTGTAACGGTCGGCACCAACCTTGAGCTCCAGCTCCACGCCGGAGGCGTCACCAGGACACTTGGCCTCAACAATCTCGGTGGGGAATTTGAAGGACTGGTGACTATGCGGGACAGCTTTATCCCCGGCCTGAAAGACGACCTTGATAGACTGGCCTATGAGATAAGCGTAGAGGTCAATGAACAGCACAGGCTCGGGGCCGGTCTTGACTCTCTTACAGGTAGGGACTTTTTTGTCGAGCCGCCTGTCGTACTCGATGCAGCTCGGAATATGAAAGTCGTCGATACCCTCGACTCATCACAGGTGGCCGCCGCCCAGGCCCCGACGCCACCGGCCACAATCGCGACGGGAGATAATCGTAACGCCCTGCTCATCTCAAGCATCGGCGAAACACATCTCATTGGCGGCATAGATAACTTTAATTCCTACTACGGCAAAATGACCTCCCGGGTCGGTGTGGAAAGCAACCAGAATCAGCTCTCGCTCGAAGGCGCCCAGGACGCCGTGGTCCAGCTCCAGAATCTACGTGACGGCCTCTCAGGTGTATCGCTTGAAGAAGAAATGATCGATCTTATCGTCTACCAGCGCGGCTTCGAATCATCAGCCAAGTTTTTATCGACCGTTGATGAAATGATGGCCACACTCATTAATATCAGATGATACGCTCAAGACCTCAGGCTCATCTATTGATCTCAGAATAAGGGTATTTGTATGAAAGTTACCGACAATACCACATTTAGAATGCTGCAAACCAATCTGGACAGAATTACCAACAGGCTGGAAAACACCCGTTTTCAAGGCGCAACAGGTATCAAACTCAACAAACCCTCCGATGATCCCGCTTCCATCCGGCCGGTCCTGACCACCCGGACCCAGATCAGACACACTGACCGCTACCTGGAAACCATGGGCGTTACTCTTGACAAGATGGAATCGACCGACGGCCATCTCGCCCATGTCGAAAATATCATGGTCAGGGCCAAGGAAATAGCCATTAACGCGGTGAACGGAGGCATGAGCGATGCCGATCTCTCGGTCCTGGCTGATGAAATTGGCCAACTCCGCCAGGAACTGCTGGATTCCGCCAATGCCAAGGTGGATGGAAAGTATATCTTTTCCGGCTACGAAGAAAGCACCATTCCTTTTGTGGAAAATCCGGCTTATACTGCCGCCGCCTATGTATCCACGGACTCCACGACCTGGCCTTATTACTATCAAGGCGACAACAATCCGACGGAACTGGAAATCACCCCCGGCGAGTATCTGGAAGCCAATCTTACCGGCAACGATCTCATCTTCGGTGTTTCCAACACCACCTGGACAGATTCGCCACCGGCGGCAAACCAATCGGATGCTGGAAGGGTAGATATTTTCAGCGTTCTGACAAGAGTGGAAGAGGCCATTCGTGCCGGAAACGTCGATGATCCGTTCGGGGCCGGCGGTGGTATCCAGGCCCAGATCGACAACCTGGAATTAGGCGCCGACCAGGAGAGACGCCTGCGCAGCCAGTTGGGCAACAGGGCGGCGCGGGTTGAGTCCGCCATGCTGCATCAGGAGGATGTAAAAATCGATCTCGAACAGATTCTCTCTCGCTATCAAGACACCGATGCCATAGAAAACTTCAACGATATCGTCAAACAGGAAACTGCCTTTCAGGCTGCCCTCAGCATCACCGCCAAAGTTTCCCAGATATCCATTCTGGATTATTTATAGACTTCATTCTCATCGTGCCAATTGACTTCTCCCCGCGTACCACATATTATCGGCAGACGTTGAGAGTTCGAGGGCTTTCACGAATCCAGTACAGCCGAAGAATACGACACAGAACATCAACACTACTTTTGGGGTGAATCATGCTGGTTTTGACCAGAAAAGCCGGAGAAGGTATACTCATTGGTGACGATATTGTCATAAAGATTATCGAGATGAAGGGCGGTGGCGTACGGGTCGGCATCGATGCCCCTCAGGACAAAAAGATCTACCGCCAGGAAGTCTATGACCGCATCACCCAGGAAAACAGGCAAGCTCTCCAGTGGAATCTCACTGATCTTGATGCCTTAAGTGAAAACCTCATCGTTGAGAAAAAGAAATGAATACAATACAAACCCGTTTTGGTGAGGTTGAATACGATTCCAACAACCTGCTGCATTTCCCGGCCGGATTGATAGGTTTTCCCACCCTGTATGACTTCATTGTCATGCCCAACAAGAAGCAGGGTCCGCTGTTCTGGATCCAAAGTGTTGAAGATCCGGATATCGCCTTCATACTCACCGATCCAACCAATTTCTTCCTTGATTATGTCGTCTTCCCCGACAGCTCGGAGAGAAACACCCTGAGAATTGAAGAGGCTGATCAATGCTTTGTCCTCTCCGTGGTCACGGTCCCGCCTGACCAGAATATCACCATCAATCTTTCCGCCCCCATTCTCTACGCCACAAAAACCAACCGAGCCATCCAGATCATCCTGGAAAATTCGGATTACAAACCTAAGACCCCTCTGCCCACCCCGTAATTCCAATGCCAAATCAAGCTTCATTGTCGGCTACGCTGTGCGGCTCCTCGCCGTATTTTTATGTGCTGTCTCGTCGCTGCTCACTTGCCTTGGCGTTCTCATCTTGATTTGAAAATGGAATAATATCTCGTTTCAGATACACTCCTCAACACCGATGTGCATGCACCTTCAATTCTGCTCTGTAGAGAATATAAGAGAGAGGATTGTTGTGTCTTGCTCGTGTGCGACTGAATTCTTCCGTCGCAGGGGGTTTCGTTGCACAAGAGAACAGCTCTTCAGTCATAGCCTACCGATTCTTTATTCTTTTTCTCATTTTTTCCCTAAACTTTTGCCAACAGACTGACGAAATGTAACGTACCTGCGAGGTAGACCAAAAAGAGACACTACGTTTGTAAAAATGATTGAAAATGACGCCGAAACACCCCTTCAAGGAGGATTTACACAATGGCACTTACAATCAATACAAACGTATCATCATTAAACGCCCAGAGAAATCTCGGCAAATCACAAGCAGACCTTTCCCGCTCCATGCAGCGACTCTCATCCGGCCTGAGAATCAACTCGGCTAAAGATGATGCAGCTGGCCTTGCCATCTCTGATCGCATGACCTCCCAGATCAGAGGTCTGAACCAGGCCGCACGGAACTCCAATGACGGCATTTCCCTGGCCCAGACGGCGGAAGGGGCGCTCCAGGAAACCACCAATATCCTCCAGCGTATGCGTGAGTTGGCCATCCAGTCGGCAAACGATACCAACAGCGCATCGGATCGCGCCTCACTGCAGGCCGAGGTCAACCAGCTCCAACAGGAGATGACCCGGATCGCCACCAGCACCTCTTTTAATGGCAAAAACGTCCTTGACGGCACCCTGAACAACGCCCAGTTCCAAGTTGGCTCCAACGCCAACGAAACGATTTCGTTCTCGATCTCTTCGGCCAAGGCAGCGGAACTTGGCAACCACGCATTAACATCAACCAATGCTTCTGCTACTGGTATTGAAGCAGCGACTACTATGGCTGCCGATACACTCCTCGGCAACAATGTGACGGCCCAGACCCTGGAAATCTTTGGCCCTGAAAGTGCCGCGGTATCTGTTGTAACCGTGGCCATCAACGACAGCGCCAAGCAGATAGTCGACAAGATCAATATTCTCGCCGCAGACACCGGTGTGACCGCCCTGGCCACGACGACGGCAACCCTCTCCGGGATCGGCACAGCCGGAATAGTATCTTTCAATCTGGCCGGCACCAACACCGGCGCTGGTGAGGAAATCCCCGTCAGCGCCCTGGTGGGAGCCAGCGACCTTACATCCCTGGCCCAGGCCATCAATGACCAGGCGGGCAATACCGGCATCAACGCCACACTCAGCGGCGACAAAACAGAAATTACCTTAAGCCAGGCAACAGGGTATGATATCAAGATCAGCGACTATACGCACAGTGTGGCCGCTGACACCATGATTGTCGAAGGCAATGAAGCGCCGGTACCAGCACAAATCACGCTGACAAGCGGCACTGCAGGCGATTCCACCGTCATTGGCGGCGAGATCCGTTTCTTCAGTAATGGCTCCTTCAATGTGAGCAGTTCTGTTGCTGCCGCAGGCGGCTCGCTCTTCAGCACCGCAGCCAATGCCGCCAACGGCAGCACCCTGCAATCCATTGACGACGTGGACATCAGCACGGTCACAGGTGCATCAAACGCCATCAGGTCCATTGACGGAGCCGTTGGTCAAATTGACCGTATGCGCGGTGATCTCGGTGCCCTGCAAAACCGCTTTGAATCCACCATCGCCAATCTGCAGAATGTCTCTGAGAATCTCTCCGCCGCCCGCAGCCGGATACTCGATGCGGATATTGCCATGGAAACCTCGGCCATGACCAAGAACAACATCCTGCAACAGGCCGGTGTAGCCATTCTGGCCCAGGCCAACCAGACGCCACAACTGGCATTGCAGTTGTTGCAGGGTTAGCATCAAAACAAAACTCAGACCGGCAAGAATACAGAAAGGCCAGTTGCTCGTATGGACTGGTCTTTCTGTTTATTCCTGGTTCCCGTGCGCCGCATGGGAACCAGAAATAAATAACCATTCGAAAACAGACGAGATTTAAAATTATTCCTTTCTCCCCGATTTATTTTTAACCCTGCCGCACTTTTTTTCTAAACTCTTTTCTCACGCTGTCCGAAGAGAGCAATGTAGGGAAAAGAAAGCACAGATCGAAAGAAGAAGTGATTCCAAACCGAACTTAAAAAAACAGCAAGGAGGTGGCTATCGACTTACGGCATAATAGATGAACAAGTAGTGTTTATTAAAAAGGGCAAGGACGCCCATCTGTAACCCATACAACATATTCATGGAGGAATATCATGGGACTCACAATTAATACAAACGTAATGTCTCTCAATGCTCAGCGTAACCTGGGTACTTCTCAATCCGCGCTGTCCAAATCCATGCAGCGTCTCTCTTCCGGTCTCCGCATCAACTCCGCAAAAGATGATGCAGCCGGACTTGCTATTTCCGACCGTATGACCTCGCAGATCCGCGGTCTGAATCAGGCAGCTCGTAACTCCAATGACGGTATCTCTCTGGCCCAGACGGCTGAGGGTGCTCTTCAGGAAACCACCAACATTCTTCAGCGTATGCGTGAGCTGGCCGTTCAGTCAGCAAACGATACCAACAGCTCCTCGGATCGAAGTTCCCTGCAAGCTGAGGTCAATCAGTTGCAACAGGAAATGACCCGTATCGCCGACACCACGGAATTCAACGGCAAAAAGCTGCTGGACGGCTCGATGAGCAACGCCCAGTTTCAGGTTGGCGCCAATGCCAATCAAACCATTTCTTTTAGTATCGAGTCCGCGCAAGCTGCAGAACTTGGCAACTACAGCTTGAAGTCAACCAATATTGCTGGTATTGAAGCAGCCTCTGCTCTTGCTACTACTACTGCTATTAACGGCAATAATGTAGGAGCGCAGATATTGACCATCGTCGGCCCTGAAGGTTCCTCTACCGCAACTGTTGGTGCCGACAACAGTGCCCAGGAGATTGCTGTCTTGGTCAATGCCAAATCTGCCACTACTGGCGTGACCGCTGAGGCCAAAACTACTGCCACACTCTCCGGTCTTTTTAGCAGTGGCACAGTGGGTTTCACTCTTCAAGGAACCAATACCACTGCCATCAATATCAGCGCTACTGTAACCAGTACCAACCTCGCAGCACTGGCTCAGGCTATTAATGACCAGGCAGGCAATACCGGCATCTCTGCCACACTAGGCTCCGACACAGGCAAAATCACATTGACCCAAGCAGCAGGGGCGGATATCAAGATCGGTGACTATACTCATAGTTCTGGTCTTGCTGGTGACACTCTGAGTGTCACCGGTCAAGAAGGCGCGGCAGTTGCGCTGGTGGGTAATGCTGGTAGTTTGTTTGACTCCACCGTAGTTGGTGGCGAGGTTGTTTTCTCCGGCAATGGCACTTTCAACGTGAGCAGTAATGCCGCAGCAGCAGCCGGTTCGTTATTCTCCGGTGTAGCAGACTCCGCCAACGTCAGTACCATTAGCTCCATCGACAACGTGGATATTACCACAGTCACAGGTGCTGCCGACGCCATCAAGTCCATTGACGGCGCCCTTGGTCAGATTGACAGTATGCGTGGTGAGCTTGGTGCGGTCCAGAACCGTTTTGAATCGACCATTGCCAATCTGTCCAATGTCTCTGAGAATCTCTCAGCTGCCCGCAGCCGGATTCTCGATGCGGACATTGCCCAGGAGACCTCGGCAATGACCAAGAACAACATCCTGCAGCAGGCCGGTGTCGCGATTCTGGCACAGGCCAATCAGGCCCCGCAGTTGGCCCTG
>JANOIV010000079.1:0-17084 GCA_031407875.1 Desulfobulbaceae bacterium
ACAATGAAAACCTATCTTGCTCCGGTCAACGAGATCGAAAAAAAATGGTACGTTGTCGATGCTGAGAATAAGGTGCTGGGACGTCTCGCATCAGAGATTGCCAGCCGGCTCCGCGGCAAACACAAACCCACCTTTTCACCATTTATGGACAATGGCGACTTCATTATCGTCACCAATGCAGACAAGATCCAACTGACCGGCAATAAATGGGCTGACAAGAAATATTATCGCCATACCGGTTACATGGGCGGCCTCAAAGAGGCAAGCGCCAAAGAGCTCATGGCCAAACACCCCACCGACCTTGTCATGTTCGCCGTGAAAGGTATGCTGCCCAAAAACAAACTGGGCGCGGCCCAACTGAAAAAACTCAAGGTGTATGCCGGGACCAACCATCCCCATACCGCGCAGCAACCAGCAGTTCTAGATATTTAATCTTGGAGATTATGACCATGGCTTTAGACCGTTTTTATGCCACCGGCAAAAGAAAGACCGCTGTAGCCAGGGTATGGCTTACCCCAGGCTCAGGAAAAGTAATTGTTAATAAGATTGATGCTGACGCCTATTTCGGTGGCACCTTCAAAATCCCAAAAATCGAAAAACCTTTCAAGGTCACCGACAATTCCGCGAAGTTCGACGTCCTGGCAACTCTGAAAGGTGGTGGCAAAGCCGCTCAGGTTGAAGCTCTGGCCCATGGCATCTCCAAGGCGCTCCTGGATGTGGATCCTGAGAACAGACTTGCCTTGAAGCGATCCGGCCTCCTCACCCGTGACTCGAGGATCAAAGAGCGCAAGAAATATGGCCAGAAAGGAGCACGGGCCAAGTTCCAGTTCTCCAAGCGTTAATATCAATGACGCAACGCCCGAAGTGCCGGCCTAACTGAGGTTGGCAGATTCAGGGAAACGGCAGTATGTATTGCAAGGGAATAACAGATATGCTGTTATTCCCTTTCGTCGTTCTCAGGCGACACCTTTTCGATATTACCCCAATAGACAGCTGTCAGGCTCTTCGATCCCCTAGCCAGGCGGTAGACGTTGACATTAAAGCACTTTTCATCCTGTAGGTATCCCGCTATGCTGAATGTCGCAATAATCGGTGCTTCCGGCTATACCGGTGTCGAATTAGCCCGTATTCTCTGCAATCATCCCGAAGTTCACCTCAGAATGGTTACGTCCAGGCAGTATGCCGGCCAGCCTCTCTCCCAGGTATTCCCCAATCTGCGCGGCAAAGTCGATCTGATCTGTGAAAATCCCTCCCCCGATGAGTTGTGTCACCGCGCAGATTTTTTCTTTACCGCCGTTCCCCATAAAACTGCCATGGGCCTTGTTCCCCAATTACGACAGGCGGGAAAAAAAGTGATCGATCTCTCGGCTGATTTCCGGATTAGAGATGTCGCTGTCTATGAAAAATGGTACCAGCCTCATTCCTCCGTCCAGTACCTGCAAGAGGCCGTATACGGTCTGCCGGAACTCTACCGACCAGCCATAGCCCAAAGCAGTCTCATCGCCAATCCCGGCTGTTACCCGACGTCAATCATCCTCGGCCTCGCGCCGCTCCTGAAGGCGGGTGCCGTTGTGCCGGAAACGATCATCGCCGATGCAAAATCGGGCACTTCCGGCGCAGGTCGCTCGGCCCAGACAGGGAACCTCTACTGCGAAGTGGCTGATGGCTTCCGCGCCTATAAGGTTGGTGGTACCCACCGACACACCCCGGAGATTGAACAGGAACTCAGCCGACTCTGTGGCCAAGAGATACAAATCACCTTTACCCCGCACCTGCTTCCCATCTCCCGTGGCATCCTGAGTACAGTCTACGCTGAGCTTCGACCGGGATTCAGTGCAGAGTCGATTCAAAGGCTGTATGAGGACATGTATGAACAAGAACCCTTTGTCAGGATACTTCCACAGGGCAACCTGCCTGCCACCCAGTATGTGCGAGGCTCAAATTTCTGTGATATCGCCTTCGCCCTCGATGAGCGCACCGGACGGATCATCGTCCTCTCGGCCATCGACAATATCGTTAAGGGTGCTGCCGGTCAGGCCGTGCAAAATATGAATATCATGTGTGGGTTTGCCGAAGAAACTGGGCTTGAAATGGCCCCCTGTTTCCCCTGAATCAAATTTAAAAAAAACCTTCACCTCACCCTCCTAACATCCCTTCATCATGCGAAACATCAGACTCTGCATTGCCTTTGACGGTACCAGATACAGCGGCTGGCAGAGACAGAGGCACGATATGACGATCCAAGGAGAGATTGAGGACAGGCTGGCATTGATGACCAGGAACGCGATATCGCTGCATGGGGCAGGCAGGACCGATGCCGGAGTACATGCTGAGGGGATGGTCGCAAATTTTCTGACCGCAAGTCACATTCCCTGCCCTGCCTTTTTTCAGGGCCTTAATTCGCTCCTGCCTGAGACTATCCGCATTCTCCGGGTCAATGAAGACCGGCCCGGCTTTCATGCCCGTTTTTCCGCCAGGGGAAAACATTACCATTATAAGCTCAATACCAGCCCGGTGCTGATGCCGACAGAGCGTCTCTACGCCCTGCATGTCCCCTATCCCCTTGATGAGACCGCGATTTCAGAGTGTCTTGCGTGCTTGATCGGCACCCATGACTTTGCCTCGTTTGAGAACGCCGGTTCACGAGACAAGACCATTACCGCCGGCCGTGGTTCCGTCAGAACACTCTCGCTGGCCAATTTATGCAAGACAGAAGAACACCGATATACATTTTCGTTTATCGGCGATGGGTTTCTCCGACAGATGGTTCGAAATCTGGTAGGGACACTGCTGGAGGTCGGTTTGGAGAAAAGGACAGTAGAGAGCTTTCAAAACACACTCATAGCCAAAGAGAGATCAACGGCAGGACCGACAGCCCCACCCCAGGGCCTCACCCTGAAAGAAGTTTTCTATTGAAATCGGGCTCAGAGCTGAGCCATCGTTCAAAAATAACCGTATCTCTGAAATGCCGTTATCGGCCATAAGGGGCCTTAACGAAATGGTCAGGCGCTCTTCGTCCCTCCCTGGAGCGAGCGAAACTGGGCCATCCATGGCCTTAAAGTGAACTCTGTTTCTTCTGGGATGAGTGCCGAGCCAGCAGAGACTGCAGTTTCCAAGGGGAAGAGAGACAGACCCTCTCCTCATTGCAGGTGGACATTACATCACAAAAATTGAGAAATTCAGCATGCGCATCGCTGATTTCCTTGTCACTGCGGGAGATAATCTGTAACTGACGTTTCATATCAATCCCCTCAACCCTCAGGCTCTTGAGCCAGCCATTCTCCACTTCTCGGCAGACACAGAGAGCTGAAAGACAGGCGATACCTGCTCCCGCCTCAACGGCTCTTTTGATGGCCTCCGGATGCCCCATCTCCATGACCACACTGATATCCTCGATGTAGTCCTTCATCTTTTCACGAAATATCGCATCAGTGCCTGATCCTTTTTCCCTGAGAATCCATTTCTTGTCCTTGATATCCCGTCTGACATCAAAGACGTCGTTATGGGCCAGGGGATCTGTGGCCCCGACCAGGACAACCAGTTCATCCTGGAACCAAGGATGAACCCGAAGCTCCTTGTTCGTCGACAGCGGCCCTTCGACAAAGCCGATATCCATTTTCCCGTCAAGGATAAGTTTCTCGGCATACCCAGTATTATAGACCAGAAGATTGACCTGGACTCTCGGGTGCACCCTTCTGAAGGCGCCCACAAGATAGGGTAGGATATAATTCCCCAGAGTTGTACTGGCAACTATATCAATATGTCCCTCGAGCGTATCGTTACGCTCGGACATGATAGTCTCGATATTGCTGACCTGACAGGTGATGTCTTTTGCTAAGGGCAGGAGGTAGCGACCACGGGCGTTAAGGAGCAGACTTCTGCCGTGTCGATCAAAGAGTGACCCGCCGAGTTGGTTCTCCAACTCGGCCAGGGCCATGCTCACAGCGGATTGGGTAACAAAAAGTTTTTTGCTGGCCTTGGTAACCTGCGCAGTTTCAGCAACTGCAATAAAGATCTCTAGTTGTCTCAGTGTGATAGACATATATCTTCCGGCTGTTCAAATAATCTGATAATATGTATCGTGTTTGCTTGTCTTAGGCTCGAACATCTTAGCATGTATACTCAATTTCTCAAAGTTTTTTGCGGTTGACCAATATGAATCCAGGTCGCCATTTTTTTATAACACAATTTTGGATTATATTTGACCAAATCACAATCGTGCAGTACCTTGGAAAACTGAAATTCGGCCCCGGCGCTCATTTAGCAGTATTTTAAATAATATAAATCATTATTTTTGAACCAAAAGGACCTATCCAATTATCCGTATCGCTGGTATATAGATCTGCAATACCCAACACAAGGAACTGCAATATGGAACCTCAGTTCACTGAATTTCTCTATCGTGACGATATCCTCTGGATAACGGCATTCACCCTTGGCGGCTTAGCCTTCGCCCTTGGCCCGATTGCCATCGTCTATCTATTCATGCCCCGAAAAACCAGACAGATCAACAACAAGGCCAGTCAAGCAATTGAGTGCGGCATGGACCCTATCGGCGACAGCTGGATCCGCTACGGGGTAGTCTTTTACCTCTATGCCCTCATTTTTCTGGCCTTTGATGTCGATGTCCTCTTTCTCTTCCCAGTAGCTCTGGCATACAATGACCCAATGTTTGTCTACCGAGATTTGGTGGAAATAATTATTTTTGTTGTAATTTTATCACTTGCCGTAATCTATGCATGGATCAAGGGAGTATTCAGGTGGGAACGGAAAACATACCTTCGGCGCTAGTTCAGTTCGCCTCAGCTGACAAGCTCATCAACCTGGGTCGGGCCAACTCTCTTTGGCCTCTGACCTTCGGTATTGCCTGTTGCGCCATCGAGATGATGGCTGCCGGTTGCGCACGTTTTGACCTGGCTCGATTCGGGGCTGAGGTCTTTCGTCCCTCGCCTCGCCAGAGCGATGTCATGATCGTTGCCGGCACGATTTCCAAAAAAATGGCCCCTGGGATCATGACCCTCTATGACCAGATGCCCGAGCCCAAATGGGTTATTGCCATGGGAAACTGCGCCATCTCTGGCGGCCCCTTTGTCTTCGAAGGTCAATATGGCATCATTGAGGGTGCGGACCAATTTCTACCAGTGGATATCTATATTCCCGGCTGCCCGCCCCGTCCCGAGGCCCTGATTGAAGGAATTATTGAGCTCGAACACAAAATTACCGGATGGCGAAGGTGGCCGAAAGTCAAGCCTGAATAACTGTAGTCCCGAGGACAACATCGACACGACCTCTCATCAGGACAAATACATGATTATCGAAACTGTAAAAAAGAAACTACTCGATCTCTTCCCGGATCCGGCAGAAACATCCCAGCAAGCGAATGAAAGTATTATTGTCGAAAATCAGCATGGTACCGCGGGAAAAGACAGCAAGAAAGAACAGGCAACCGTCAGACAGAATGGTGTCATAGACTGCAACTATGCCGAACACGGCTATCATCTTGATGCCCAACTCTCATCCGAGCAGCTCCTTGTGGCCGTAACTCTGCTCTTTGAATCAGGTTTTTTTATCGAGACCATTACCGGAGTCGACTGGATCAAGGATGACCAGATAGAGGCAGTCTATGACTTCAACCGCTATGATTTTGATCTCTGCCGCGTCGTCATCCGGGTCCGGACACCCCGTTCCAAACCGCTATTGCCGACCATCACCGGAATCTACAGCGGGGCAAACTGGCACGAACGCGAGGCCCATGACTTTTTCGGAATCGTCTTTGTAGGCCATCCCCATCTCATCCCGCTGCTCCTCCCTGAAGACGCAGATTTTCACCCTCTCTTAAAGGATTTCAAAGCATGACTGAGCCTATTGTCCTGCAACCGGATGAGACCTTTGTTCTCAATGTGGGACCGCAGCATCCGGCCACCCACGGGGTGCTCCGTGTCAAGATGACCATGGATGGTGAGTATATTTATGATGCGGAGACGGTCATCGGCTACATTCACCGCATGCACGAAAAAATGGCCGAAAACAGGACCTACAACCAGTATCTGCCCAACCTCAGTCGGCTTGATTACCTCTCGGCCATGGCCTATTGCCACGGCTATGTCCTGGCCGTGGAAAAGGCCGCCTCCATCGAGGTGCCGGAACGGGCCGAGTATATCAGGGCAATTACGGTTGAGCTAAACCGCATTTCCTCGCACTTGGTGTGGTTCGGGGCATTCGTCCTCGACCTCGGAGGTTTTTCTCCGCTGATGTACGCCTTTGATGACCGCGAACAGATTCTCGATCTGCTCGAAGGCATCACCGGTTCACGGCTGACATACTGCTATTTCCGCTTTGGCGGTCTCTATAATGATATCGACGACGAATTCGTCCAGGGCACGCGACGATTCATCATACGGATGCGCAAGGCCTTGAAGGTGTACCGCAAACTGGTTACCAAGAACATCATCTTAATGAAACGTCTCAAGGACATCGCCCCGATTACCGTCGATATGTGTCAGCGCTACGGGGCAACCGGACCAGTCGCTCGCGGCTCCGGCATCAATTTTGATGTGCGAAAAAACGAACCCTATTCCGTCTACTCCCACTTTGATTTCGATGTTCCTGTCTACACCGAGTGCGATTCCTATGCCCGGTACAATGTCCGAATGGAGGAAATGGAACAATCCCTCAGAATCATTGAACAAGGACTCGACAAACTGCCGGATGGCCCGGTCAATCCCGAAAAGAAACCGAAGACCATCAAACTGCCGGTGGGAGATTATTACTCGGCGGTCGAAGCGGCTCGCGGCAGTTTCGGGATCCGCATCGTCAGTGATGGTGACAAGAATCCCTATCGCCTCAAACTTCGCACCCCCACTTTTTCGAACATGCATCTCTTCGATGAAGCCTGCCGTGGCATGTTAATCGCCGACGCCTTGGCCTTCATGGGTAGTCTGGATCTGGTTATCCCCGAGATGGACAGATAAGGGAAAATATTATGACTCTCACAATCCTAAACGTCTTTATCGCCGTCCTGTTCGCCATCGCCTTTGTCGCCGCCAATGCGGCCTACCTGGTCTGGTGCGAACGCAAAGGTGCGGGATTCATTCAACGGCGTCTGGGCCCGACGGAGAATGGCCCATGGGGCCTTCTGCAGCCTCCGGTTGATGGTATCAAACTCATGACCAAGCAGTTGTTGATCCCAGGCGGTGTCGACAAGATCGTCTTTATGGTCGCCCCGGTCCTCGCTATGTTTCCGACCATCATCAGCTTTGTCACCATCCCTTTCAGCGAAACGATCGTAGCCCATAATATGAACATCGGCCTGATGATGATCTTTGTCTTCGGCTCGATGAGCGCTATGGCAATGCTCATGGCCGGTTGGAGTTCGCGGAATAAATATGCCATGATCTCCTCGGTCCGAGCGGTTTCTCAGGCAGTTGCCTACGAGATCCCGATGCTTGTGACCACAATCACGGTGGTCATGATCGCAGGCTCCCTGGATCTCATGGAGATTGTCCACAAGCAAAGCGGCGGGTTCTGGCACTGGAACATCTGGCCACTGCAGAATGGTCTTTTCAATATCCTCATGCCGATTTCCTTTCTGATCTTCTTTATCTGTTCTTTGGCCGAGACCAACCGAGCCCCTTTTGATCTAGGGGAGGCTGAAAGTGAGCTGGTGGCCGGTTTCCATACCGAATATTCGAGCATGGGATTCGGCCTGTTCTTTATGGGAGAATATGCCAATATCGTTATCGGTGCCTGCCTCACCACCATACTCTTTCTCGGCGGCTGGGACTGCCCCTTCGGCCTCTTCCCCGGCGTCTGGTGGTTTCTCCTGAAAGTGTACTGTCTCATCTTCACCTTTATCTGGATTCGCTGGACCTTTCCCCGCACCACGATCTACAGCCTGCTCAACCTTTCCTGGAAGGTCCTGATACCGATCTCTCTCTTCAATCTGCTGCTCACGGCGGGTCTCTTGAAGGTGTTTTAATTATGCACAAATATTTTACTGAACTGTTTTCAGGAGCGTGGAGTCTCATGGTCGGGATGAGTATCACCTTGGTGGAATTCTTCAAACCGAAGATCACCCTGCTCTATCCCCATGAAACGGTGAAGATGGCCGCCAGATACCGGGGACATATCGAACTTATCGCCGATGAGGAAGGTAAACCCTTCTGCGTTGTCTGCGGCATGTGCGAAAAGGCCTGCCCGTCCAACTGCATCTCTCTGAGAGGCGAAAAACCCGAAGGAAGCAAAAAAAAGGTATTGACCTCCTATATCCTCGACTTCACCAAGTGTTCACTCTGCGGTTCCTGTGTTGATTCCTGCAATTTCGGGGCAATCGAATATTCTAGGGAATACAATCTCGCCAGCACACGGAAAGAGGACTATCATTTTGATCTCCTCAAACGACTGGAGGACAGAAATTCATGATTCAAACCCTGATCAGCCCTGACGGACTTGTCGGTATCATCTTTCTTTTTGTGGTGGCCGTGACTCTCCTCGGAGGGCTCATTGCCTGCAATTCCGAACGCCTTGTCCGGGCTGTGATCGGTCTTGTTCTCTGCTTTGTCGGCGTGGCAGGCCTGTATTATTACCTCAACTCCCCCTTCATTGCGATGATGCAGGTCCTTATCTATATAGGTGCTGTGGCCGTCGCCATCTCCTTTGCCATCATGCTGGCAGCACCGGAAGAGAAAAAGAAGTTCGGGCCAGCGAGCCCCCTGTCCGGCCCCCTTGGTCTGATAAGCGCGGTCCTGCTTACCAGCGGTTTCTTGACCCTGGCTCTGAAAACGGAATGGTCCAGCCTGCCAAAGATCAACGACGGCTCGGTGAAGACCATTGGTATTCAACTGCTCACCAATCACTCGATGGTCTTCGAACTCATCTCCATCGTTCTGCTTATAGCCATCCTCGGGGCACTGGTCATCGCCCGGGGCGGGAGGGGAAACTGATGTCGAGTCTCACACTGTACAACAACCTGACCACCTATCTTACCATCGGCGCCATACTCTTTGGTATGGGCGTCTATGGTATGGTGAGCCGCCGTACTCTCATCGGCATGCTTATAGCGGCAGAACTGCTGCTGGCCGGCGCCTCAATCAACTTCATGGCCTTCAACAGGTTCACCGCCCCGGACCCTGCTCTTGGGCAGATTTTTACCTTATTCATTATGGCTATCGCTGCAGCCGAGGCTGCCATTGGTCTGAGTATCATCATTGCTTTTTATCGACACAACAAATCAATCGACACGGAAGACGCCGTACAACTCAAAGGTTAGAGAAGGGACGATCAGCCATGGATATGCATACAGTTAGCTCCTCATCACTGCTCATTGCCCTGCTCATCCCCCTGATCGGCACTCTGGGCGTGATGTTCAGGGGTGAGGACGAAAACGTCAGAGAGGGAATTTCCTCGGTCTCCTCGATACTCCTCCTTCTGGTCGTCTGTTCGATGATCCCGGCAGTGCTGAAAGGCAAGGTCTTGGTGTTCCATATGTTCACCATCCTCCCGGGCCTGACGATAAGCCTCAGGGCAGACGCCATGTCGATGATCTTCGCCCTGGTCGCCTCATCGCTCTGGACCATTGCCGTATACTATTCGATGGGCTATATGCGGGGCCTTAAAGAACATGCCCAGACCCGTTTCAACGCCTGTTTTGCCCTGTCGATTTTCGGGGCCATTGGGGTTGCCTTCTCCGACAATCTCCTGACCATGTATCTCTTTTACGAGATCGTCTCGATCTGTACCTATCCCCTTGTCGCACACCACCAGGACGAGGAGGGATACAGCGGCGCTCGCAAGTACATCGTCTACCTGACGGCAACCGCCAAGGCCTTCCTGCTGCCGGCGATGATCCTCATTTATGTCCTGACCGGCACCCTGGACTTCGCCATGAACATCTCCACCGGTATCTTCCCGGTGGATGTCAACAAGACACTGGTGGTCATGCTCTATGTCTTCTGTCTCTTCGGTTTTGCCAAGAACGGCATCATGCCCTTCCACCACTGGCTGCCGGGAGCCATGGTCGCCCCCACCCCGGTCTCGGCCCTGCTCCATGCCGTAGCCGTCGTCAAGGTAGGGGTCTTCTGCACCACAAGGGTCATGCTCTACGTCTTTGGTGTCGACACCATGCATGCCTTGAACCTCGGTATCCCTACCGCCTATTTCGTCGGGTTCACCGTCATCATGGCCTCGATCCTGGCGCTCTCGAAAGATAACCTGAAGGCGCGACTGGCTTACTCGACGGTCAGCCAACTCTCCTATATTATCATGGGTGTCGCCCTGCTGACTCCCTCCGGCATCGAAGGCGGCCTTATCCATATTGTCAACCATGCCTTTGCCAAAATCACCCTGTTCTTCTGCGCCGGCGCCATCTATGTGGCCACCCATAAGAAGAATATCTCCGAGATGGAAGGGCTCGGTAAGACCATGCCCTTCACCTTCGGGGCCTTTGCGATAGCCTCCCTGTCGATGATCGGGGCGCCACCGGTGGCCGGATTCATCACCAAATGGAACCTGCTTGTCGGCTCCATCGAGGCGCACCAGATCGGCATACTCCTCATTCTCATCGCCAGCACCCTCCTCAATGTGGCCTATTTCGCCCCCGTCACCTACCGGGCCTTTTTCAGCAAACGTCCGATAGGCGAGACCTTCCAGGGAATCAAAGAGGCCCCTTTGGCCATGCTTATTCCCATTATGATCGCATGTGCCATTTCGGTCATACTCGGTATCTTCCCTCAATTCATGATGCAATTTGTCAAGGCGGTGACAGGATGATTGTCAATTTCATCGATTATCTGAAAGACCGGCTGCAAGCGGTTCGGTACTTGTGTTATGGCGGGATCGCCGTCATTATCATCTGGAGCATAATCATGGTTGATACCCACCATGCCCACACCTGGGTGGAAAAATATATCCCCGGATTCTGGGCACTCTTTGGCCTGGTTTCAACTATTGTACTGGTCTTTGTGGCCAGCTGGCTGGGCAAGAGCGGCATTCAGACCAGGGAGGATTACTATGACAGGTAGTTTCATCCATCCGGCCTTGATAATGATCGCAGGTGCCCTCATCCTGCCTTTCATCCGGGGACCGTTCCGCAAGCCCTATCTGTTCCTCATACCTCTTCTGACCTTCTGTGACGTCCTTTATCTCAGCCAGCATCCGGGAATCTACGGTATTGTTACCTTTATGGACAGGTGGACACTTACCTTCGGCAGGGTTGACAATCTGTCGATGATTTTTGGTTTTATCATGGCCCTGATGGCCATCATCGGCACCATCTACGGCCTGCATGTCGAGGACGAATGGCAGCATATCGCCGCCTGGTTCTACGTGGCGGGCTCTCTCGGTGTCATCTATTGCGGCGACTATCTCGTCCTCTTTCTCTTCTGGGAACTGATGGCCTTCGCCTCGACCTTTCTGATCTGGTTCAATAAAGACAAGGAGAGTCTGGCTGCGGGTTACCGCTATCTTCTGGTGCATACCTTTGGCGGGGTGATGCTGCTCTTCGGCTTTGTCCTGCGTTATCAGGCGACAGGGGACCTCAGCTTTGTCCTGCTCGATGAGCACAACGCCCAGCTCTACACCTGGCTGATCATGATCGGCCTGATGCTCAACGCAGCTGTCCCTCCCCTGCACTCCTGGCTCCCCGACGCCTATAGCAAGGCCACGGTGACCGGTGCCGTCTTCATGTGCGCCTTTACCACCAAGACGGCCATCTACACCTTGGCCCGGGCCTTTGCCGGCTTTGATATCCTCATCGTTCTCGGGGTCATCATGGCCATCTACGGCATCATCTATGCTATCCTGGAAAATGATATCCGCCGGCTCCTGGGCTGGGAGATCGTCAGCCAAGTCGGATACATGGTCACTGGTGTCGGTATCGGCACTGCTCTGGCGATCAACGGAACCTGCGCCCACGCCTTCGCCCATATCCTCTACAAGGGACTGCTCTTCATGGGGGCGGGGGCCATCATCCAGGCCACGGGTCAGTCGAAATTGACCGGACTCGGCGGCCTCTACAAGAAGATGCCGCTCACCCTGTTTTTTATGCTCATCGGCGGCATCTCCGTCTCGGCCTTTCCCCTGCTCTCAGGCTTTGTCAGTAAATCGATGATCATCAGCGCAAGCTTTGAATCCCATCTGCTCTGGGCCGGTTTCCTGCTGACCGCCGTCTCGGCCGGCACCTTCCTGGTCGCCGGACTGCGTCTGCCCTACCTCATCTTCTTTGGTGAAACGAGATGCAGCGCCGCAACCTGGGAGAAGGCCGAAGACCCCGTCTGGAACATGCAGATGGCCATGGGTATTGCCGCCTTTTTCTGTGTCCTGATCGGCTCCAGCCTGCCCTTTCTCTACGGAATGCTGCCTCACCAAGAGGTTGTCTACCACCCCTACAACACCGCTCATCTCGCTGAGACCCTGCAGATTCTTGCTCTGACGGCCCTCGGCTTCTACCTCTGCAAAAAAAGGCTTGCGGCCAGGCCGACGATCAGCCTCGATCTGGACTGGTTTTATCGACTGGCCGGGCGAGGCTTTCTCTGGACGGCTAAGAACCCGCTGCAGTGGCTCGATACCGCCTGGGGCTCGGCCTATCGGGTGGTCGGCTTGGTCTCCCTGATGACCATAGCCCGCTTTTCTGCCTGGTTTGACTGGCATGGCATAGATGGTGTTGTCGACGGGACGGCCCGTCTTGTCCGGGCAATAGGCAAAAAAGTTGCGTTCACACTGCAAAGGGGGCAGATCCAGATGACCCTTTATTACACCATCTCCTTTGCGGCTCTTTTTCTGGTTGCCTATGTCTGGCTCTAACCTTTTGCTTTCAAGGATCACAGGTAATGGATCAATTAGTATATAATCAGGGATTTCCTCTTCTGAGTGTCCTGATTTTTCTGCCCCTGGCGGGATCTCTGGTGCTGTTCTTTGTGCAACATGCCTCCTTTGCCCGCTATTGGGCCCTGGCGGTCAGCAGCCTTGTGGCCCTGCTGTCTCTAGCCCTGCTCTTTGGCTTTGACAGAGGGACAGCGGCCTTTCAGTTCGCCGAGTACCATCCATGGATCAACTCGCTCAATATCGCCTATGTTGTGGGTATTGATGGTATTTCGGTCCTGCTGATCCTTCTGACCACCTTGATCATACCCTTCTGTGTCCTGGCCTCATGGACCTATATCAAGACCAGGGTCCCGGCCTTCATGATCTGTCTCCTGATCATGGAAACCGCCATGATCGGGGTTTTTGCCGCCCTGGACTTTGTCTTGTTTTATATACTCTGGGAGGCCATGCTCATCCCGATGTACCTGCTCATCGGCATCTGGGGCGGACCGCGCAAGATCTACGCCTCCGTCAAGTTCTTCCTCTATACCCTAGCGGGCTCAATCCTTCTGCTCGTGGCGATAATATGGCTCTACAAAACCAATAATTACAGCTTTTTCATCCCGGATATGATGTGGAAGGGCTACTCCTTCACAGCTCAGATCCTCCTTTTTGTCGCCTTTTTTCTGGCCTTTGCCATTAAGGTGCCGATGTTTCCCTTCCATACCTGGCTGCCTGCCGCCCATGTCGAGGCCCCGACGGCCGGCTCCGTGATTCTGGCCAGTATCCTTCTAAAAATGGGCACCTATGGCTTCCTACGCTTTGCCCTGCCCATCACCCCCGATGCCACCACCCTGCTCATGCCCTATGTACTCTGGCTCTCGATTGCCGGTATCATCTACGGCGGTCTGACGGCGCTCGCCCAGGAGGACATGAAAAAACTTATTGCCTATTCATCAGTTGGCCACATGGGTTTTGTCACCCTCGGTATCTTCGTCATGAATATTCAGGGCATCGAGGGAGCCATCCTGCAGATGATCAACCACGGTATCACTACTGGTGCTCTCTTTCTCTGTGTAGGCATGATATATGAGCGAACCCATAGTCGTGACCTGCGTTCGGCAACCGGTATAGGTCAATATATGCCGGTCTTTGTCACCTTTGTCGGCTTTTTTTCTCTCTCCGCTTTTGCCTTTCCGGGTACCAACAGTTTTGTCGGGGAATTCATGATCCTGGCCGGTACCTTCAAATACAGTATTCCACTGGCCCTAGCTGCCATTCCCGGGGCAGTCTTGGCTGCTGCCTATATGCTGCGCATGCTGCAGAAAATCATCTGGGGCGGCACAGACAACCCGGACCAGTCTTGGCTTGCTGATTTGAACTCGAGAGAAATTGTAACACTGGCCCCCTTTCTCTTCTTTGTCTTCTGGATAGGACTGGGCCCGCAGCCCTTTATTGACATGATGCACACCAGCGTCCTCCACCTGCTCCAGCAGTTTTACGCCTATCAGCAGGCGGTCGCCACCACAGGAATGATGCTTTAATATGCGGACTAAACCGTCATTAATAAAGAACTGTTACATTGAAATACCGTAATCGGCATAAGGGGCCGTAACGAAATTAGTAGAAGTGTAATGGTTATTTCGTAACGGCCCCTAACTACAACGATACCTTAAGGTAACACGATGCTCTTCCTCCCTGAACTGACACTTTTGGCAGCCGGCCTCCTCTTCTTTCTGCTCAGCCTGGGACGGCCCAGCGGCATAACAGTCAAGAACATTGCCATACTCCTGGCTTCTCTGGCCCTGCTCACAAGTCTGTTGTGTCTCGGCCAGAAAGGTGAGCTCTTCTATGGCGCCTACCGGCTCGATATGTTTTCCCAGGTATTCAAGGCACTCATCGCTGCCGCCACCCTGATAGTCCTGCTCTTTGACAGTGGCACGACCGGGATCAAAAAAGATTCCCGCCCCGAATACTACCTCTTTCTCTTCATAGCCACTCTCGGCCTTATGCTGCTGGTGTCAAGCGTTGAACTGCTGGCCATCTTCATCGCCCTAGAACTCTCATCTTTTGCCGTGTATATCATGGTCCCCATGCGGGATGCCTCTTCCGGGACCTTCTTTCAAATGGAGGCCGGCATCAAATACCTCCTCTTCGGTGTTATGGCCACGGGATTCATGCTTTTTGGCATGAGCTACATGTTTGGTCTCGCAGGCTCAACCCATCTTGATGTAATCGCAGAAAAACTGCCGCAGCTCTGGGCCCAACCGGTCGCCGTTATCGCCATGCTGATGATTCTGGCCGGTTTCTTTTACAAGCTGGCCCTCTTCCCCTTCCATTTCTGGGTCCCTGATGTCTATGAAGGTGCCGCAAATGAAACCACATCCTTTATAGCCGCCGTGCCCAAACTCGCTGCCGTAGCCCTTCTTATTCGCCTGATCGCCTTGGTCAGCAATGAAGGTCAGGTTATGCTCAATCTCCTGATGGTCTGCTCGATCCTCTCGATGTTTTACGGTAATCTCTCGGCCTTGGTGCAGAAGGATTTCAAGCGGATGCTGGGTTTTTCCGGCATTGCCCATGCCGGTTTTATCCTCCTCGGCCTCCTCACCTTTCAGTTGACCGGATATGCCACCGCCTTCTATTACATCGTCGGCTATGTCTTGATGAATCTCGCCTGCTTTCTGGTCATCTGCAGTGTCTCGGTCGATGGTAAAAATCTCCAGATTGACGACCTGAGCGGGCTGCACAAACGTGCTCCTCTTCTGGCCCTGACCCTGACAATTGGCCTTTTTTCGCTGGCCGGAATCCCGCCATTTGTCGGTTTTGCCGGAAAGTTCATGCTGCTGGTCGGGGCACTGAAGCAAGACCATCTCCTCCTGGTGATACTTGCCGCCATCAATACCGCTATCGCCATCTACTATTATCTCTCCGTCGTCAGGGTAACCTTCTGCAGCGAACCGGCAAGCCACGAGCCGATTATGGTCAATTTCCTTACCAATATTGCCTCCTTAGCCCTCATACTGCTGATCATCGTCATGGGTGTTCTCCCCTCTCGTTTTCTCGATATTGCCGGTACAACCCTGAAATCAATCATGTAGAGCTATGTGGTAGAATGTTTTCGGAGGCCCTGGGGGTTCCCCCTAGGACCTTTTTTTTGGAACGCCTGTACATACATCCCTTGCGTAACCTCATCTCTCAGTTGTAGGATGATGTTTTTATCGAGTTTTGTTTTTTTTCTCAATCCTTCCCTTTCCTCCGTTTTCTTTTTTTCTGCTGTTCTTTACAACTGATTTTCTTTTCCCACCGTATCAATTTGGTTTTATTTAGATATTCGATAATTTACGACCGATAAAAGCGTAGGAACCACAGAGGCGCTTTTGGTTGTAGAAGAGGGCTTGAAATTGGACGGATCGGTCGAGAGAAATTCCGAACACCGTACCTAAACTGGCAACAAGGTGGCAAAGGACGAGATAATACTCACGAGGGCATTTACACAAACTATTTTACACCCTCGAAAAGCGTATGGCTTCAAATCACTGAAATGCCTGCAAGTGGCCTTATATCATACACTTGTCGACTTGCCAGAACCGTTATGTCATCACAGATTCTGCTGACGAGCCTTTTTTCTTTCGTTTCAGCTTCAGGTGCTGACAGCTTCGGTAGCGACTTGTTGGCAATCATTTCCGGAATCTTTCATTCAATCCTGTTCCTCATTGGCCTGATATTCTCGTTTCTGCTTTCGATTGCACTGCTCATCGTCCTCTTTCTGGCCGCCGTCGCTCTTTATTCGGTTGACAAGGCTAAAGACCTATGGATTCAACTGCAATCTACCCTGTCCCATATTTGTACGGCTGTACATGACTCAATTGCCTTGAAGAAATTCCAATCGCTGGAAATATTTCATTCACAGACCGCCAGAGCTCATGAACTGGAAAAGGAACTCTCCGGCCTTAAGGGACAAAACCGAAGCCTCGAATATACCATCAACAATCTTGAAAGGCGGATAAAGGGCCTGCAGATCTTGAGTATTGAGAAAAGTGTTGAAAAGGCTGGCCGGGTCGACACATCCTTATTGCAGGTACCTTCAACCGATGACGCTTCAAATACTTCTCCCCCTGAGACATACCTTGCATCCCAGTAGATCACCCTGTAACAGGGAGGTAGATCAATTTCAGGGATTTCGAGGAGAGCAAAAAAGGAAGAAAAGATGCAATTACGGTTTTTAGCAGTTGACAGTGTCAAGCTGATACAGTAGTTTGCCGCGGTCCTTGGGTGAGGTTGAGTTG
>JANOIV010000084.1:0-21297 GCA_031407875.1 Desulfobulbaceae bacterium
AAGACACCGAGCGGCAAGCTCGAGATGGTCTCGGCAAAGCTGGAAAAGGCCGGCCTGCAATCGCTCAAACCCTTTCAGGCCCCGGAAACACCTCCGGAAGGGACTTTCCGTCTGACTTTCGGCCGCTGCGCCATCCATACCCAGGGGCATACGGTCAACAACCCGCTGCTGTACGAGCAGATGCCGATCAATCCCCTGTGGATCAACAGCCGCGCCGCAGCAAAACTGGGGATAAGCGATGGCGATACGGTGGTGGTATCGCAAAGAGACTACTCGGAAACGACGGTGGCCAAAGTCACCGACCTGATCCACCCCGAGGCGGTGTTCATCATCCATGGCTTCGGCCACCGCCTGCCGGTTGAGAGCCGCGCCTTCGGCAAAGGCATCGCCGACCAGAATTTCATGCGCGGCGGCTTGGACAAATGGGACCGAGCTGGCGGCGCCATCGCCTACCAGGAACACTTCGTCTCGGTGCGCAAGGCCTAATTCCATTTCTAAATCAAACATGATGCAATATGTTCACCAAACAAGGAGGTGGGCATATGGCAAGACCTGCGAGTGGCAGAGATGATTGGTGAGCGCAAAGGAGCATTTGGCAAAAGCCCGGACTATCGGAGAGCTCAGGCAGGTACAGGCGGTGATTTTACCGCTTGAATTTGGCTTTTCCATAGAACAAGTAGCCGCGATTATTGGTGTTTCTAAATGGTTGGCCTGTCAGTTGCGAATAGATTTCATTCGTTCCGGGGGGAAACAGAGAAAAACATCAACGAGGTGGGCGTAGAAGAGAAAATATGAGCAAGGAAGAAGAAGTCAGATTTCTTGCACCATTTTTCGAAAAAGCTGCAAAAGGTGGCATCTTGGTTGTCGGTGAGATCAAAAAGGCATTTGGATGCACGTCTGGGCCGAATTACAGCACTGGCCTCTGTCTACAATCTCTTACATCGGCATAATTGGCGGAAGCTTGCACCTGATAAGAGTCACCCGAAATCAGATGCTCAAGTCCAGACGGAGTGGAAATAAAATTCCCCGAACTTATCCGCCAGATAAACAACAATTGGCCTGGCTCGGCGCCAATCCGGGTGATGTTTCAAGACGAAGTTCGATTTGGTCGCATCTCCGATACAAGGAGATGTTGGTGTACCAGGCCGGGTCCGCCCTCTTTGTCGGGCGATGGTGACCCAGCAATACACTTATGCTTATGCTGCAGTTTCCGTAATCGATGGAGTTCTTGACACTCTGATACTGCCGCAGGTCAACGGCGACTGCATGCAGGTGTTTCTCGACGAAGTATCTTCTCGACACCACGAGAAAAGAATTGTTACCGTCCTTGACGATGCGGGGTGGCATAAGACCGGGACACTTGTGGTTCCAGATAATATGAGGCTGGTTTCTTTACCGCCCTATGCGCCGGAACTTAATCCGGCAACACTGCTCGGCGGTTATGTCGCCCCGCAGATCGCCAAACGGGTGAGTCCGATGGTGGTCAAAAGTGTTGCCTGCTTCGGTCTCGCTCCGCTGGCCGGCAACCTGTTGGATTTCTATTAATTCATCCTTTCGGGAGCAATAACTCCGGTGGTATGAGAACCTCAAACCGAAGGAATGAAATAAGGTTTCATGCCTTCGGTTTCACTGTCGTGCCGCGTGCAGGTCGCGTAAAGAACAATCCGGCAAGCGGGAAGATACCGATTCAGATGCATCATCTTCCCGTCTGCCGTGTTTGTACCATCAGTATGGTACTGTCGTGTTGTCAGATTATCCGACGATGCAGAGTGATTGCTCCTTCACCAGCTGGGTAAGTTTGTTTGTCACCCTTCCCATCGAGAAATCAGCAACCTCGGATATACCTCGTCTACCGGCAACGATTGTACCATAGCCACCCTGTTTTGCCTCTTCGACGACGGCGGCGGCCCGGCTGCTGACTCCGGTAACAATCTTGGTGGATATCCGTGCCGGTGCGATATCCATTTTGGCCAGCCAGAGCTCGGCGAGTTTCAGGGCAGGACGGATTTCCCTCTCGGCATCTTCCAACAGACGTTTGCGATACGAATCCGGGAATATGTCTTCCATACCCTCCATAGAAACTGAGATTCCGCGCACTGCGTGGAACAAGGTTATCGAGTTGTTGCCTAGATTGAACATCCTGCCCGCATGTTTGACAGCCCGAATGGCGTTTTCCGATGAATCCATGGCAATCAGAACATTGTCGGAACTTGGTTTGCCTCCTACCAGCCATATGGCAGGAGCGGGGGCTGCACTCAGTATCTTGCTGGCAACACCACCGAGGGGCATATCCTGGGCCGAGCCCGACTTGCCTCGTCCGATGACCAACACGCCATAGCCTCCCCGTTTAGCTTCTGCCACGACATCCCTGGCAATACCTTCCTGTTGTACGCCAATCCGTGTGGTAACGCTTCCCGGCTTGAATCCGGCCACTTTGAATAGCTCAACGGCCTTGTTCATGGAACTGGCAGCAAAACCCTCCTGTTTTTGTTCATATTCCCGAAGGGCTTCAATTTTCGGCAGCCAGGCGGGATCTTTACCCAGATCCCAAAAGACCTCTGGAACCTTACTCATTACCTGGTACACCAGGATCTCCGAACCAGTTGGCGGCACTGATTCACTTACATAGCGAACCACCGACAGGGATTCATCTGAGCCATCAACTGCAAGTAGAATTTTCTTATTTCCTTCACTCATCTTCCATTCCTCCGTTGTCTCGAATTTCAGGCAATATGCTCAAAAATCGCTCAAACCAGCATAAAAATTGCTCCGTGTCCTTCTCCCCTTGAGACACGGCACAGGAGTTTTACAGAGTTGATCTTCAGTGCCGGGGGACATCTTTCCTCCTGTTCCTGTCCACTCTTAAAGCAACTTTGAGGCCATGGGGAGTTCATCTGCTGAAAATTTTTTTAATATATTAAAATCAATAGATTGGCTATATGGAGACAAGGTCGATTTGCATCTAGAGATGCTACACCTTCCTTCTCTGCTGTATGCCTGCGGTGATAAAAAAATGCCTGAGGCTGAGCTATATTCCGGTAATTGCGTCAAGAATATGCTGCGTGTGGAATAGGTGACACGAACACGTGATATAACCCTGGATTGTAGAGAAATTGTGACAAAGAAGGGGATACGTCGGCAATTCGTTTCAGGAAGCCGACAATATTGATGGTTTCCTGTTAGACAAGGCTTTTTCTGTGATCGGCAGCAACACTGATTTCAGTCACCGTCACGGTTAATCTCCGGTCAGGGGCAGCCTCTGCGTCTCGGCCGGCTGGCTAGGGAAAGGATAACCCGGCAGGCTGACGATATTCAACCCAGAGATGAAGCCTGGGTTCGGCCCTGGGTGAGGGGAAAGGTGATGCTGTCCTCTTCTGCGATTTCACCGCTTACGGCTTGAGCATCTTTTCAGCCAGCTGGCGGCCGCTGTCGGTCAGTAAAATATTTTCGACCGCATCAGTCACCCTGGCCGCCGTCAGGGGCGTGTGCTTGTTCTCTTCCTCAAGGTCGGCAAGAACCAGCGCATCAGCTAGGATTCGATAGTCAGGATGGGTTTTATCCTGCACGGCAAGAGAGTGGTCGATGAGGTTGCAGACCTCATCGACGATTGTCTCCTTGGCCCCCAGTTTCCTCAGGATCGTTTCAGCAAGCTTGGTCGTTTCCTGGACCCTGTGTTCGGCCGTGCTCTCACCATATTTATTCAGGGCCTCGACTTCCCCGATTTCCAGGAGATAGGCCGCGCATACCGTTGCCGCGAGATTTCCACCCTCCTCCCTGCCGATTTTTTCGGCCTGCTGGGCGACCTTAATGGCATGACCGATGCGTTTGAAATCGGACTTGAGATAGCGTTTTACCTCGACCGCCACCCGGTCTTTCAAGAGATTATCCCTATTACCGACAAATTCCTCAGGCAGTGTTCCGAGGCATTGTTCGGCGTACTGGCAATAGGAGGCGCAGCCAAAGTCCATGCGGGGATTGACCATACGATTGCCGCAATGACCGCATTTCCGGTTGGTGTCATCCTTGTAGAATTCGACCATCCGGCCGCATCCCGGGCAGGGTGTCTCAAAAATCGCTGCTTCGTTCCAGAACTGCATGTCTTGACCTGGGCATTTCATGGTAGCACTCCTTGGTGAGAATGAGTGAAAGGGCCGGAGAAAAGCAATGGGGCAGTAGAGGATACAGTAATCATTATCTTCAATACCCAAGCCGAAGAGCCCTTCTCTCCGGAATCTGAATCTACCTGTGAGTATAAGCTGAATAGGCGGGGAAAACCTTGACCTGGGTCAAGGCGCGGAGGCATCAGACAAAAAAGACCTGTCTTGGGGCATGCTCTGCACGCCCCAAGACAGGTCCTGCCGTCTAGTCTGCGGCCTCGAATCAGAGAGGGAAGGTTTTGGTCAAGAGGGTATTGACGGCCGCAACCGAGGGGGATGTGTCGGGCAATTCCAGGAGAGAACGTTTCTCCATATCGAAGTCGAGAAGCGCGGGGTCGTCCGGGATGATGGCGGCGAGGGGAATGCCGATCACCTCGGCCTCGCTGAGAAAGGCAGCATTGAGTTGTTCCGGGGCCCGGGTGACGATGAGTCCGAGTTGCTTGACATCCAGGTTGAGACCTTCGAGCATGCCATGGATCCGGCCGACGGCCCGCAGGCCCCGCAGCGAGTAATCGGTGACGAGAAAAAGCACGTCCACCTTGCCGCTCGTACGCCGGCTCAGATGTTCCATCCCCGCCTCGTTATCGACGACCATATACTTGTAGCTGACGGCGAGTTTGTCCGTGAATTTATTGAGAATATTATTGACCATGCAATAGCAGCCGTGGCCTTCCTGTCGGCCCATGACCAGGAGATCAAAGGCCGGTTTTTCAATGAGGGCCTGTTCCACGAGGGTCTCAAGATAGTTGACCTTGTCCATCCCCGAGGGAATTCCCTGCGGGTCTTTCATGTAGTTTTCACGGATATCACCGATGGTAGCGGTCACCTCAAGCCCAAGGGTCTCGCCCAGATTGCTGTTGGGGTCTGCGTCGACCGCGAGCACCGGGGTCTTCCCTGCCCGAGACAGATACCGCACAACAAGGGCTGCAACCGTTGTTTTACCCACACCGCCTTTTCCAGCAAAGGCTATAATTTTACTCATACAATTCTCCATCTGAGGTAGACTGTTATGGTTGAGAAGAAAGGGTCAACCTAACTATAAGCATTGCCATCGGATGAGGCAGTGTGTTTTTGCACCTTTGCCTGTAATTCTCGGGTAGCGGAGGAGGTGATTGTTCGGGAAAAGGGCTGATGCTTGAGTCTGGAGGATTTTTGGCAGATTCTTTGAGCTTGATAACTTTCCCGGAGCAATACAGGGAAGAAATCTTTTCAGATGGTCCAGAGTGCAGAGTCCGGGAAAAAAGGAAAGATGGACTGCGGTCGCAATCTGTCTTCCCTTTTGCAATACCTCCCGATGAACTGCCTCTATGCCGCCTGTTTCCTGGTTTTTTTCTTCTTTTCTTCGGCGGGTGGTCCGAGCTGGGACTTGATATGCTCGACATCCTTCGCTTCAATGGTCTTGTTGCGGGCAATACCCAGCCGCCCCTCATCGATCCCCAGGCAGAGGCCAAGGAGCTGCGGGTAGAGGAGCACCGGCAGAAGTTTGGTCCCCGGTTTATCGGCGATGATGTTTTTCTGGGTTGTATCGAACTGGAGGTGGCAGTAGGAACAGATGGGGGTAATGTAGTCGGCCCCGGCCTGCTGGGCCCCGCTGATTTTTTCTTCGAGCAGGCTGCGTGAGAGCTGGTCGTTGAGACCGGCCAGGGCGGCACCGCAACACTCCATCTTACCCCGCCAGTCAAGGCTTGTGGCCCCTGTTGTCTCGATGAGGTCCTCGGTTATCCGGGGTACGAAGGAATCGTCAAATTGGGTTATCTCGCGTGGTCGTAGGACATGGCAGCCGTGAATAACCGAGAGTTTGAGGTCCTTGCAGGTGTTGACCAGCTTTTTCTTGATGGTCTCGGTACCGACCTCTTCGTGGAGGACGGTGAGGTAGTGCCGTATCCGGGTTGTGCCGTGGTAGGCGAGGCCTTCTTTGGCCAGGAGGGTGTTGAATTCCTCCTTCAGGGCGCTGTCTTTCTCCAGGACATTTTTGGCCTTCTGCAGACTGGCAAAGCAGCAGTTGCAGATGACGAGAATGTCGAGGCCGGCCTTCTCGGCAATGGCCATATTGCGTACGGAAGGCATGATATAGGCCTTCTCGTCGACATTGCGCATCGGGTAGCCGCAGCAGTTGAATTCCGGAATCTTCTGTAATTCGATACCAAAGACCTGCAGGACCGCTTCGGTGGAATCGGCGTACTGTTCAGCGCGAACAGGGATGTTGCAGCCCTGGAAAAATGCGTATTTCATTGCTTGTCTCCCGCCTCGATTTTATTGATAGCTGCGTTTTTCAAACCATAAAAAATATCGCATAACTCAACCTGGTTGGGGCAGTGCTCCTGGCAGAGATAACAGGTGGAACAGCTCCAGATCATCTTTGAGCCCATGGCAAGTTCAATATTGCCCATACCGAGGCTGAAGATTATCTGATGGGGCAGGAGGCCCAGGGCCTCGACCGGGTTGTCGTAGCTGCGGACAACAGGGCAGATATTGGTGCAGCGCTGACAGGAATAACAGCTCTTGAACGAGGTATTGCCGAGGTCCCGCGGTCTGTTGAGAGACAGGGGCAGGACCATGTCGGAGAGGACCTTGAGACTCTTCATGAAGAGTTGCTCGACGGTCTTGAGGGCCTTGAGATGATCGCTCGTGTAGCTCTGGGCCAGGGCAAGCGGGAAGGAGAAGTGGCTGAGCAGCGAGGTCTCCGGAATGCCTCTGCCGAGAAGATTGTAGCGTGAACTGACAAAGAGTTCCTTGAGGTTTATCCCGGATGGGCAGATGGCAGTGCACCGGTCGCAACTGGTACAGATGTAGAGTCCCTGCTGGAGTTTTTTCAAGGTTTCGGTGTCGAGATCCTTGCCGGCGGCAATGTTTCTCAGAAACTGGACCTTTTCCGAGGGCAGGATGAAATCATTTTGCCATGATTCAAAAAACATATTGGCGGAACATTCCAGGCTGCATGAGCCGCAATGGGTGCAGGCCGAAAGCCCGATCATCTGCCGGGTCAGGACATTGGCCGGACTGCCGTTCTCAGTGCCCATCACCCTGTTGATGATCAGGCTGACCGGAGCGGAAATGATATGGAACATCTTGGAAAAGGGTAGCCAGGCCAGAAAGGACAAGCAGAGCAGGAGATGGAGATACCAGAGGACGCTCACGGCCCCGGCATCCCCTACGGCAGCGGCGATAGGGCCGGTGACTTTGGCCAGGGCGAAACTGGCAAAGGCCGAGCTGTTGGCGGCGTGACATTCTCCACAGGTCCTGCTGTTTACCTCTTTACCCTGGCTGAGGAGTTCATCGGTTATGGCAGAGGTGCTGTGGGCAATGACCAGCCCGTTGTTCTTTATCCAGTAGGCCTCGAGTGCCTGCTGCTCCTGTTCGTCGGCAACATCGCCATACTCCTCCACCATCCTTTGGAAGGTGGAATATGAGGAAATTTTGGCTCCTTCAAGCAGCATGCCTGAGAGGACAATGGCTCCGACTAAAATCAGGGCTGCCCAGTCGCTGGCATAGGTCTTGAACCGTTGCGGCTTGAGGGTGATGCGGCGATAGACGGCAATGGCAATACCCGAGAGGACCATTATCCCGAAGAGATTGCGTAGAAAGAGATAGGGGTTCAGGGTTGAAATGTAGCCGCTGAACAGGCTCTCAGTCACAACCGAATCGAGGGCATGCAGAAAAAACAGAAGAAGGAAACCGGTAAATATCAGGGCATGGGCAATCCAGCGGAGCCCGCTCTTGGCCAGAATCCGTTGCTGCAGAAGGAGATCCAGAAAGAGCGACTTGAGAACAGACAGAATTTTCGTGCTGAAGAGCACGGCGAAAATCCCCTTCAGTGCGGCTGATAGCCTCTCGGGGATGCTGAATTGCTGTGCTTCGGGACGAATGCCTTGGGCAAACCAGCTGGTGAATCGAAAAATGAGGCCGATAAGACAGACAGAGACAGATACACCCAGAAGTATATTAAAAGTCATAATTCAATCTCTATACCCTCAGTCATAATTAAAGTTTATCAAAACGCGAGGTACAAACACTCAGGCCATGTCTTTCCTGTAAAGATGAAGATGCCGGCTGCGGAGTGGAGAAGAGCGTAGTGAACATCGCCTGCCGTCATAGCTGCAATCGCAGCTCAAGGAGCGTATTCAAGCCTTTACTTGGCCCTGCCGTCATCCCGGGTCGTGAACTATCTGTGAACCGTTGCACTCGACTTCGCATTCTCCGCTGCCGGAGATACCCCCTATTCTTCGATGGCGAAGCGGGCAAGCTGTGGACTCTCCGGGGGTATATTCTCCCACGGGTACCAGTTTTTATTGAATTTGACGCAATCAACAACGCCCCTGCCACAGGGCATTCAACTCTTTCACTTCCTGGTCCTTGTCGGGTGAGAACTCTACAAGGTTTTGATCAAGCTTGATTTTCATCTTCTATCCCTCCAAATTAATATCATCTTCGGTGAAAAGTGACTGACTGCGCTGAAATGTTCTTGGCAAGATTAATATAGTCTACAAAGACAAGATGCGTAATACAATATAAAAGAAGCCCACTTTTTGATAGACCCGTTTTATTTTTTGCCTCTACTTTTCTTTCTCGACCTTTCAGTTGGAAAGAGCTACTGTTTGACAGATTGTGCGTGGCGAATGCCACATTGAATACTGAGTTGCAGGACAAGATGCAAAGGTACGGAGTTGAGGAACGGGATACCTCGGAAGAGAGATATCTCGACTGATCGAACACTTTTGGCGGGGTATGCAGCTATGGAACAACAGATGGAAGAAGCGTTAGAGGGGATATATCAGAAGACGGTGGCTCATGGTGATAATATCATCACAGTGCTCCAGGAGATTCAGAATACATTCGGCTATGTCCAGGAGGAATCGGTGCATTGGTTCTCTACAAGAACCAATATCCCGGCCTCGAAATTCTATGGTGTCATCACCTTTTATTCCCAGTTCCATTTGACCCCCCGCGGTAAGAATATCATCACAGTCTGCTCGGGCACTGTCTGTCACGTCAAGGGAGCATCCCGGATTATCTCGCGGCTTCGGGACGATCTGAAACTCTCCGAGGGCACCGCCACCACTAAGGATAAGATGTTTACCCTGGAAAATGTCAACTGTGTCGGGGCCTGCAGTATCGCCCCCGTCGTCCTGGTCAACAGTAAAGTCTATGGCAAGATGAACCCGGAGAAGACCTCCAAGACCCTTAAAACCTATAAGGAATAAAACCGTGAAAAGCGAAATAATTGTCAATGTGTGCATGGGCACCGGTGGCATCGCAGCCGGTGCAGAAATGGTGATGACGGCCTTTAAGGAGGAGTTTGAGGCCGCCGGAGTAAAAAATGCCAGGATCGAAGAGCGCTGCAGGCTCCATAAAGTGGGCTGCCGGGGATTCTGTGCTCGGGATGTCCTGGTCGATGTCAGTGTCGACGGTGAGGTCTCAACCTACCAGTATATCCAGCCGGAGATGGTGAAAAGGCTCGTTCAGGACCACGTCGTCGGGCAGCAGCCGGTCACGGAATGGCTGGTGGGGGATGACTACCATGTCTTCCATGACAACCAGACCAAGATCGTCTTAGCGGACCTGGGTAAAATCAACCCGGAGTCGATAGACGATTATCTGGGAGTCGGCGGCTATAGCGCAGCGGAAAAGGCCCTGACCAAAATGACCCCCGAAGAGGTGATTGTCACCGTCAAGAACTCCGGCCTGCGTGGCCGGGGCGGCGGCGGTTTCCCGACCGGCCTGAAGTGGAGCCTCTGCGCTGCCAACGAGGCGGATCAGCGCTATGTCATATGTAATGCCGATGAGGGCGACCCCGGGGCCTTTATGGATCGCTCGGTCGTTGAGGGCAATCCCCATGCGGTAATCGAAGGTATGATCGTTACTGCCTACGCGATTGGTGCAAGTATTGGCTACGTGTATATCAGGGCTGAATATCCTCTGGCCGTCGACCGGCTACGCATCGCCATAGCCCATGCCCGGGAGAAGGGCTATCTCGGCAAGAAGCTCTTTGGAGGCCAGTTCGATTTCGATGTCAAGATCAAGCTCGGGGCGGGGGCCTTTGTCTGCGGTGAGGAAACGGCCCTTATCGCTTCAATCGAAGGTGAACGCGGGATGCCCAGGGCCAAGCCACCGTTTCCGGCCAACAAAGGACTCTGGGGCAAGCCGACCATTATCAATAATGTCGAGACGCTCGCCAATATCCCGCCCATCATCAACAAAGGGGCCGAGTGGTTTGCCTCGATCGGTTCCGAAAAAAGCAAGGGCACCAAGGTTATCGCCCTCACCGGTAAGATCAGGAACACCGGCCTCATCGAAATCCCGATGGGCATGCCGCTGAACGACATCATCTTCAAGGTCGGCGGTGGAATCGAGGGTGACAAGCTGTTCAAGGCGGTGCAGACCGGCGGTCCTTCCGGTGGCTGTATCCCGCAGCAGTATATCGATCTGCCCGTCGACTACGAGGGGTTGAAATCGGTCGGCTCGATGATGGGTTCGGGTGGTATGGTGGTCCTCGATGAGACCGACTGCATGGTGAATATTGCCAAATTCTTTCTCCAGTTCACCCAGGATGAGTCCTGCGGCAAGTGCGTGCCCTGCCGGATCGGCACCAAACGGCTGCTTGAGATCCTCACCAGGATTACCGAGGGCAAGGGCAAGAAGGGAGACATTGAGCTGCTCCAGGAACTGGCGGAAGATGTCCGGGATTCGAGCCTCTGCGGGCTCGGTATGTCGGCACCGAACCCGGTGCTCAGCACCATCAGGTACTTCCGACATGAGTACGAGGCCCATATCAACCAGAAAAAATGTCCGGCCAAGGTCTGCAACAAGCTGCTGACCTTTTTCATCCGCCAGGACATGTGTGTCGGCTGCGGCATGTGTCTCAAGGCCTGTGGGGTAAATGCGATCACGGGAGAGAAGAAACAGCCGCATCTCATCGACAATGCAACCTGTATTCAATGCGGATCATGCTTTGATGTCTGTAAATTCAGCGCAGTGATAAAGGATTAGACTATGACACGCCTGACGATAGATGAAAAGATGATTGAGACGCCTGAGGGGGCTACCGTTCTGGAAGCAATCCGTCTGGCCAAGATTGATATCCCGACCCTCTGCCACGACCCGCGCATGAAGCCCCACGGGGCTTGCCGTCTCTGTATTGTTGATATCGCCGGACTGCCGCGGCCGGTCACCTCCTGCACCACCCCGGCCACCGAGGGCATGGTGGTGACAACTACGAATCCCAGGCTTGAACGCCTGCGCAAGACCACCGTCGAGCTGCTGCTCTCGGATCATCCTAACGACTGCATGGTCTGCATTCAGGCGGGAGACTGCACCCTGCAGGATCTGGCCTATAAATATGCCATCAGGGAGAACCGCTTTCAGGGTGCTGTGCGCCAGCATAACCGTGTCGACAAGAACCCCTTCGTCATGCGGGAGCAGGACAAGTGCGTCCTCTGTGGTCTCTGTGTCCGGGTCTGTGACGAGGTAATGGGGGTCGGGGCCATCGGCTATGCCAACCGCGGTTTCGAATCGGATATCTGCCCGCCTTTCAAGAAAGATCTCAATTGCGAGTTCTGCGGCCAATGTATTTCCGTCTGTCCGACCGGGGCCCTGTCGGCCAAGATGTGGGCCGGTCATCCCCGCCTGGAGGGGATGGAAACCACCGAGACAACCTGCACCTACTGCGGCTGTGGTTGCAATCTCACCCTGCACAGCCATGCCAACAAGGTTGTTCGGGTCTCTTCAAGGTCTGACAACCACAATCGCGGCTGGCTATGCGTAAAGGGCCGGTTCGGCTACGAGTTCATCAACAGCAAAGACCGTCTGACCACTCCGCTGATCAGACGGGAAAAGGGCGGGACACTTGAACCTGCTACCTGGGACGAGGCCCTTGATCTCGTTGTGGCAAAGATGACAGCCATCAAAAAACAGCATGGGGCCGATGCCATCGGCGGTCTGGCCTCGGCCAGATGTACCAACGAAGAAAACTATCTCTTTCAGAAACTCATGCGGGCGGGGATCGGCACCAACAACGTCGATCACTGCGCCAGATACTGACACAGCGCAACGGTGGCCGGTCTGGCCGCCAAATTCGGTTCAGGTGCAATGAGCAACTCTGTTGAGGGCATCTCACGCAACGAGGCCCTGTTTGTCATCGGCTCCAATACCACTGAAAATCATCCGATTATCGGTCTGCGGATGAAAGAGGCGGTTGCCCGGGGGGCCCAGTTGATCGTCGCCGACCCCCGCAAGATCCCGCTGGTCAAGTTTGCCACCCTGTGGCTGCGGCACCGGCCGGGGACCGATTCTGTCCTCCTGAATGCCGTGATGCATGTCATCCTGGCCGAGGGCCTTGAGGATAAAACCTTCATCGCCGAACGCACCGAAGGTTTTGCCGAGTTCACCGAATCACTGAAGGAATTCACCCCCGATTTCGGCGAGAAGATCACCGGCGTACCGGCGGAAGATATCCGCAAAGCGGCCAGGATCTACGCCTCGGCTGGCAATGCCGGGATTTACTATGCCATGGGCATCACCCAACATGTCATGGGCACCAACAACGTCCATGCCGTCGGCAACCTGGCCATGCTCACCGGTAATCTCGGCAAGGACGCCGCCGGTGTGAATCCACTCAGAGGCCAGAATAACGTCCAGGGTGCCTGCGACATGGGCTGTCTGCCCGATGTCTTCCCTGGTTATCAGAAGGTGGTGAACCCTGAGATCCGGCAGAAATTTGCCGCGGCCTGGGGGGTGTCACTCTCTGACAAGCCGGGTCTGCCGGCCTCGGAGATGACGGAGGCGATGCTCGCCGGCCGCATGAAGGGGATGTATATCTTCGGCGAAAATCCGGCCGTCTCCGATCCCAACACCAACCATGCGATCAAGGGCTTTCAGAGCCTCGAGTTCCTCGTCGTTCAGGATATTTTCATGACTGAGACCGCGGAGCTTGCCGATGTGGTCCTGCCGAGCGCCTCTTTTGCCGAGAAAAGCGGCACCTTCACCTGTTCGGAGAGGCGTGTGCAGCGGGTCAGACCGGCCATTACCTCACCAGGTGCGGCAAGAGGCGATCTGTCCATCATCCATGAGATACATCAACGCCTGACCGGTGGCGATGTGACGGCGGAAGTACAGCCGGAAGAGGTCTTCAACGAGATGGCCTCCCTCTGGCCGGGGATCGCCGGTATGGATTATGCCCGTCTCGATCAGGAAAGCCTGCAGTGGCCCTGCCCGACCAAGGATCATCCCGGCACGCCGTATCTCTTCGAGAAGGCCTTCCCGCGCAATGAGACAGGCAAGGCATTGTTTACCAAGGTGCCCTATGTCGTTTCGCATGAACTGCCGGATGCGGAATATCCCTTTGTCCTGACAACCGGGAGGGAGTTATTCCACTATCATACCGGGACCATGACCAGGAGGTCGCCCGGTATTAATGCAGTGGCACCCGAGGCCTTTGTCGAGCTCAATCCGGCCGACGCCAAGGATCTCGTGGTGAAGGATAAGGAGATGCTGACGGTAACTTCACGCCGGGGTACCATCCGGGTCAAGGCGCGGGTGTCGGATATCGTGCCGCCGAAGGTTGTCTTCATCCCCTTCCATTACCAGGAGGCAGGCGCAAACAGGCTGACGAGCGATGCACTCGATCCGATCTGCAAGATCATGGAGGCCAAAGTCTGCGCCGTGCGGATAGAAAAATAGAAGTTTACTTACTCCGAACTTCGGAGAAAGGCTCGACGCCGGGGAATCAGGTTCCGTTCGGATCTGATTCCCCTTTTTGTTCTGCCTCAAAGCGTGGAAATACAGTTGTGGATACCGATACCATCATCCTGCAGTTTGCCGGTCACACCATCACCGACTGCGCCAGCCTGATCATCGTCCCGGAGATAGCCATTGCCGAACCGGGATATATCAAAACGCTGACCATCAAGGCCACAGCCCACGCCAAGCATGAGTTCCAGGCCATGGCCCGGATGGCCTATTTCCAGTTTCAGGACGATGAGCTTGAAATTACGCCGCTCAAGGATCCTCTCGGCATAACCTTTCGGGGCGAGACCGAATATCTGACTGCCGGCATGGTATTATACCGCGATCTGGCGGGGCAGTTTTATGTCCTGGTGCACGAGGGCCAGAACAGGAAAAAACTTCTTGAGGCCGGCCACCGGTTCTGCACCCGCTGGGTCCGCCTGGATATCTGAGTCGCCGTCAAAAAATAACTGTACAGTGAAATGCTGTGATCGGCATAAGGGTCCGTAACGAAATTGTCAGAAACGTAATGGTTATTTCGTAACGGCCCCTAAATCTTTCTCCAACAATGGACAGGAAAATGACACGTACAGACAACGGAACCGGCAAGCCTCTGCAGCGCGTGGTCGTCTTTCAGCAGAACGGCAGCGGTGAGCGGAAGATCGCCGGGGTCAGGGAATTCGGGGCCGATATCATTGCCCTGGAGATTGTCTCGATCGATGACCCCCTGCCGCCGGTGCTCGACGACGCCAGGATCTATCTGCCTGAAACAATCGAGGCCGATCTGGTGCTGGATTTTCTCAGGCATCAGGACCTGTCCCACGATCTTGTCCTTATGTGCGTCGAAAAGGGGATCCCGGTAGTATCGTCTGGCAAGAAGCGGGTCGGAAAACGGGTCATGACCCCCCCGACCTGATGCGGGTTGCCAAGGCAGGATTGTCTTGGTCCCTATGGCGAGCGATTCGGCGCCCCCGAATTCGAAGTTGTAGTCAAAGACGGGAAGATTTCCGAGGTGGTGGTGCTGCGGGGGGCGCCCTGTGGCGCCACCTGGGAAGCGGCAAAAAGGATGGTCGGCATCTCGGTTGCGGATGCAGTTAGAAAGATCGGCCTCGATACCCAGTTCTTCTGTTCCGCCGATCCTGCGGGCTGGGACCCGATCTATGCCAAAAGCCCGGTGCATTTTGCCGGGAAGGTACACAGTCGGGCTCTGCAAGCAGCCCTTGAGAAGATCAGGAAACATCCCTTATCGATAATTTGATTTTCAAGTCATGATAGCAATGAACCCCGACATCCTCACCATCATTCTCAATTCATGCGATCTTCCCACCCTGCCGGAAGTGGCGGGAAAATTACTGAGCCTCACAACCCATGAGGAAACTTCAGTTGCCGAGATCATCGAAAATTACGGACCAGAGGGAAAGTCGAGGCTGGGTTCCAAAGACCTGAAGCAGGACATCAGCAGCAACGAAACTCAGAATAGACATCCGGTGGCAGTAAAAAACCGTTTAGACTTTTGCATGATGTCCACTTCTCTTACCTAGAGTTACTCCTGTCGATTGGAGAAAACTCCCCTTCGACGACGTGCGGTCAAGGATCGCGACCATTTCGTCTTTTCCGATGTTTGAAGGCTGGTGGCCCAGGCCGCAGCGGACGATAATTTTTCTAAACTTTGCCCGGTTCCACGCAAATTAGTGGTTAATTCTCTCGTGGCCACGCAGATGCGGATGGCGCTATGAGATTTTTATAGGAAACTTCAGAAAGTTACTATAGTGTTTGAGAAAGAAAAAGAGTGAAAACGATCCAACGGAAGACTTCCTGCATACTGGAAAACGAGAAAAAGAGCAATGAATTCGGCGACGGGAGATAGGATGTTTGTGGCCGTCATGCCGACTGTGATCGTTTGTATTGCCGTAATGAATTTGCTGTCGACCGATCTGGCCATCACCCTGGTAAAAGAAAACGGGCCAGTGGAAACCCTGTCGGCCGCAGGCTATCTCTTCGCAGCATTCCTGCTCTTTCTGGAAGTCTGGCGGGGCCGAATGAGAGATGGTTTTTCGGCGGGGCTGCTGGTAACCATGCTTGGTCTGCGCGAGTTGGATTTTCATACCAGATTTACAACGATGGGTATCTTCAAGACACGCTATTATATAAGCGATCAGGTTCCAGGCGGAGAAAAGATCATTGGTTTCCTGATTGTCATGCTTATATTCGTGGTCGCTATCCGCTATGGCAAACGAAATATTATCCCTTTCTGGAATGCGCTGCGATCGGACAGGATGTATGCCATAACCCTTGGCCTCTCGCTGGGATGTATTGTCGCCAGCAAGATGCTCGATAGCTTTTCCTGGCCGTTTGAACCGCTGGCTGCTTGTTTCAGTAATGAACCGAAACACTTTCTCCGGGTAGCCGAAGAGAGCCTGGAACTAGCTATCCCACTCTACCTGCTGCTGTCCATTCACTATTTCACCCACCTCGGCGGCGATAGCAAGCAATGCGTAAACAAGAAGCAATTTTTGCCCTCAACTTTCATGTAACCTCGTGACGCACTCTTCCCAATTCATCATAACCTGAATCAAAGATGAGATACTTCCTGATGTTCTTGAATTCTGGACAGGTGAGGCCCCTTGTCAGAGTGTCAATATACCTCTATTCAAGTTTGACTTGCAGCATGGCAAGAGATATTTTCTGAACACCAATAGAAGGTGTTGCCTGCTATCCGCGAATCACCCGAAGAAGCACAGCGATGGGTCGTGATGGGCGAGATCCACTGCTGAGCGCAGCAGTTTCTTTGGCAATTTGCATGTCGAGGCAGGAGTGAGAGAAGAGGCCTTACTGCTCTTGAGCGTAAGGCCTCTTCTGGTGTGAAACAGTCAGCTCACCAGTTTTTTTCCAGAAGGGCAAAATGGCCGCGGGGTTTGACGCAGGCCGGGCATTTCGTCGGGGCCTCGGTGCCGCTGTGCAGGTAACCGCAGCTCAGGCACTTCCAGATCTTTTCCTCGCTATGTACAAACACCCGGCCGGAGGCCATATTGTCGGCCAGTTCCCGGAATATCTCCTCATGGTACCGCTCGGCCACGCTGATTGCATCAAGGGTCTCGGCCGCCCGCTCGAAGCCTTCCTCGCGGGCGATTTCGGCGAAACCTTTATACATGATGCCATGGACATAGAGTTCGAGTTCCGCTGAAGAGAGCAGGTTTGCGTGGGTATCAAGGATCACCCCGGCGGGGAAGGTCCAGGAGATCTCCAGCTCGCCGCCGTTGAAGAATTTGAAGAAACGCAGGGCGTGCTCGCACTCCTGGTCGGCAGTCTCGTCAAAGAGTCGGCCGATCTGCAGATAGCCTTCCTCCCTGGCCCGGGTGGCAAAAAAATTGTAGCGGGTGCGGGCCTGGGCCTCGGCGGAAAAGGAGATGAGCAGGTTTTTTGCCGTCCTGCTCTCGCGAAATTTCATCAACGTCTCCTCCCCCTCAAGTTTACTCTTCAATGATGATGGCATCGGCCCCGCACTCACGGGCCGCCTGCCGGACAATGGCCTCGAAGTGGGCCGGGATCGCATCGAACTTGACGATTGAAAGAAGCTGGTCCTCGTCAAACTCAAAGACCTCGGGGCAGAGTTTGTTGCAGTTTCTGTCACCCATGCACTGTTTGGTAATGGTGGCTTTCATGGCGATCTCCTTTGGTATGTGGATGCTCGGGCTCTTTTCCGGGAGCCGTAAATGCGACATACATAAGTCTTATAAAGCTAAAAGACATCCGTCAAATCTATTCGTAAAAAAACGTAAAATTTCGGGTCGAATGTTCTTCTTTATGGTATCAAAAAACAACAAGGGCCCGGATAAGGGAACTGGCAGGGCGCATGTTTTGTCAGGATTTTGCGCTGTGGGCGAAACGGAAAAAACGATTATCTGGAGAGAAGGGATATGGCGGTCTGCAAAAATGCCATGGAAGTATTTGTCCTGCTGGACAGGAGCAACTGCCGCAGGTGTGGCGAAAAAACCTGTCTGGCCTTTGCCGGTGCCGTCTTTCGCGGGCTCCGATCTCTTGAGAGCTGTCCCAATCTCGATACGGCGATAGTGCAGCGCTTTGCCGGGATGGCACGAGCATCGGAGGCAGAAGACGAGGATCCCGAGAGGTTGTTGTCGGGTCTGCGGGAAAAAATCCGGGATCTCGATCTGGCTGCAGCCGCTCAGCGCGTCGGCGGACGCTTTGCCCAGGGCCGCCTGATCATGAAAATACTCGGAAAAGACTTCAGCATTGATGGCAACGGGGTCTTTTCCTCGGCCATCCACATCATTCCCTGGGTAACCGTGCCCTTTTTAAACTATGTTTTACATTGCAAAGGACTGCCTGTAACCGGAGAATGGGTCTCGTTCCGAGAAATCAGGCAGGGGCAGGAACGCTATCTCCTCTTCAGAAAGCGCTGTGAAGAGGCCATGAAGCGGGTTGCCGATACCTGGCCTGATCTCTTTGACGACATCGTCCATTTGTTTGACGGCCGGCATGTGGACGCCCAGTTCGCCTCGGACATCTCGGTCGTCCTGCATGTTTTTCCCCGAGTCCCTCTGATGATCTGTTATTGGAAGGCAGGGGAAGGGCTTGATTCCAGTCTCAATGTCTTCTTCGACAGAACAGTGAGCGAAAATCTCGATATCGGGGCCGTGTATATGCTGACGACCGGACTGACCCAGATGTTTGAAAAACTGGCCTTGCAGCATGGATACGCCATACAGCCAGAGTGATTGCTGGATTTTCCCTGAGGCGCGAAAGGCGTCAACGTGGCCGAACAGATGCGGCCCGGCCGGAAGCTGCAGAGATAGCGGAGGAGGAAATATCCGCTGCTCCTTTCCGGAGAAATTTACAGAATTATTACAGCTGACCCATTAAATCACTTTGCATCTGCCGCGCCGGGGAGTAAAAAAGAGATTGATGTATATAATAGTAAGAAGCTGAAGAACGTTTACCGATTTATTTTCTAACCGTATTATTCTGATCATGTCCCGCAGGTTTCGCTGGTGATTGCAGAATGACCAGTGTTGCGAAGGTGCCGGGGCTGACCTGAAGGAGGATCTTGTTTTGACAAAGATTAGCCCGGGACAGGAAAAAAAGGACAGAGTTGGTTCAGTACTGGTTGTGGGGGCTGGAATCGGGGGTATGCAGGCCTCCCTTGATCTGGCCGGCAGTGGTCTCATGGTTCATCTGATCAATGATGAATCTTCCATCGGAGGGACAATGTCCAGACTGGACAAGACCTTCCCCACCGGCGATTGCGCCATGTGCATGATTTCCCCGCGCATGGTAGAGAGCAGTCGTCATCCCAATATCAAAATGCATACCCTGGCCAGCGTCACCAAGGTTACGGGCGAAGAGGGCAACTTCACTGCCACCGTCCTTGAAAAGGCCAGATACGTCGATGCCGACCGTTGTACCGGTTGTGCCGCCTGTGAAGGAGAGTGTCCGGTCAAGGTCGCCAATTTCTTTAATCAGGGGCTCGATAAGCGCAAGGCCATCTATGCCCTTTTCCCCCAGGCGGTGCCGAATACCAGGGCCATTGACAGCGCCCATTGCCTCTACCTCACTAAAGGGGTCTGCCGCAAATGTGAAAAGATCTGCGACGCCAACGCCATCAACTTTGATGATACCGACAAAGAATACGATCTCAAGGTCGGCTCGATCATCCTCACTCCCGGCGCCCAGACCTATGACCCTGACATCCGTCATGAATTGGGCTACGGGCGTCTGAAAAACGTCGTCACTTCGCTGCAGTTCGAGCGGCTGCTTTCGGCCTCGGGCCCCTGCAGCGGCACAGTGGAGCGACCATCAGACGGCGGGCATCCCAAGCGCCTGGCCTGGATCCAGTGCGTCGGTTCCCGCAATGCCCATAATGCCAATCCCTGGTGTTCGTCGGTGTGCTGCATGTATGCCGCCAAGCAGTCGATCATCGCCAAAGAGCATGATCCCGAGGTGAGTGCAACGGTCTACTACATGGAGCTCCGGGCCTTCGGTAAGGACTTTGACAAGTATATCGACAAGGCCAAGAATGACAGCGGTGTCAGGTATGTCCGGGCGATGATCTCGGAGATCATTGAGGATCCGGAGACCAAAAACCTACTGATCCACTCGGTTGATGAAGAGGGTAGGCTCATCCACGAAGAGTATGATATGGTCATCCTCTCGATCGGTTTTGAGCCCCGCGCCGGTGCGCAGGAGTTTGCCGGGATCTTCGGCATAGAAACCGACAAATATGGCTTTGCCAAGACCTCGAAAATAGAGCCCGTCGCCACCAGTCGGGCGGGTATCTATGTGGCCGGTATCTATCAGGGACCCAAAGATATTCCGGAAACCGTCATCCAGGCCAGCGGCTCGGCGGCCAAGGCCATGGAACTCCTCAGCGAGAGCCGTGGCAGTGAGATCGAAGAGGTTGTTCTGGTCGACGAGAGGGATATCACCGGCGAAGAGCCGAGAATCGGGGTCTTCGTCTGTCATTGCGGCGTCAATATCGCCGGTACCGTCGATGTTAAGAGGGTTGCCGAGGCCGCGGCAAGCCAACCCGGTGTGACCCACACCGAAACCATCATCTATGCCTGCGCCCCCGACGGCCAGCAGAAGATGCGGGATTTGATCAAGGAAAAAGGTTTAAACCGGGTGGTCGTCGCCTCCTGCACCCCGCGAACCCATGCACCCCTGTTCCAGGACACCATCCGGGAGGTCGGGTTGAACAGATTCCTCTTTGAACTGGCCGACATCCGGGAGCAGTGCTCCTGGTGTCATATGTCAGATAAGGAGAGGGCGACGACCAAGGCCATAGAGATCGTCAATATGAATGTTGCTAAGACCCGCCTGCTCGATCCCGTTACTTCCAATTCCGTCGGGGTGACCCATGCCGCCCTGGTGATCGGTGGCGGTATCGCCGGTATGACGGCCTCCCTTTCTCTTGCCGAACAAGGTTATGGCGTGCATCTGGTGGAGAAAGCGGACAGTCTTGGTGGACTCCTGAAAAACGTTCGGTATACCCTCGACGGAGATGACGTCCAGGCCTTTCTCGAAGAGACCAGGACGAGGGTGGAACGGAGTGATAAGATCACGGTCCATCTGGGGACCACGATAGAAAATACCGAGGGTTTTGTCGGTAATTTCCAGACAATGTTGACAGATGCGACACGCTTCGGGCATGGGGCGATACTCTTAGCTAGTGGCGGCACCGAATATGTGCCGGATCAGTATGGCTATGGTCAGTCCGGCAACATCAAGACCCAGCGTGAGCTGGAATCATGGCTGGCCGAGCATGAACCCTCCGCCCGTGACCGGTTCGTGATGATCCAGTGTGTCGGTTCGCGGGAGGAACCGGCAAACTACTGCTCCAGGATCTGCTGTCAGGATGCCCTGAAAAACAGCATCGCCATCAAGGAGAGGATGCCGGATGCCC
>JANOIV010000088.1:0-8072 GCA_031407875.1 Desulfobulbaceae bacterium
AGTCGGGATGCAGAAAATCAGCAAAGGATCTGCCGATCACCTCATCCCTGGTATAGCCTAAGGTCTCAAGCCAGGCCTGATTCACCTCAAGGAAATTCCCGTCGACATCAAGCGACTGATAGCTGAGGGGTGTTCTCTCAAAGAGCAGGCGGAATTTCTCCTCGCTTTCCCTCAGGCACGCTTCCTGCTGTCGCACTGTTTTCTCCAACTGCCGGCCTGCCAGCACCTCGTGCTCCAGCCGGGCAATCTTCTGGATCAGTTCTTCGTAGGATGGTTTATCCGCCATTTTTCAGACCTATATTACGTGAGAATCTTGTAAACGTGTCACCGCACCTGTCCTGCTACCTGCCCAGGCGGGGTACCCTTATGTGTATCAGCCCCCCACCCCTCAGCGATTTCCCGGCTCCTGCTCCATGGCCTTACGCACCCTGGTGGAAAGCTCCTGCATCGTGAAGGGCTTTTGAATGAAATGCACCTCCTCGTCAAGCACACTGTGCTGGGCGATGGTATCCGCCGTATAGCCCGAGGTAAAGAGCCGCTTCATACCCGGCTGAATCTCCAGGAGCTTCTTTGAAAGCTCCCAGCCGTTCATCTCAGGCATGATGACATCGGTGAGCAGAAGATCGATTTCCCCCACCTGTTCCCGGGCCAGACGAATGGCCGTAAGCGGCGTCCCGGCCGTCAATACCCGATAACCGATTTTTTCCAGCATCTGCGTGGCCATTGCCAGAATAGCCGGCTCATCCTCAACGAGCAGTACGGTGCCTCTGCCAAGCGACAGTGTTTCCGCCCCATCTTCCTTGGCACAAGAAGAAATCGGCTCGTCGTGCCGTGGCAGGCAGACACTGAAGGTCGTCCCCCTACCCGGTTCACTGTCGACCTTGATGAATCCGTTATTCTGCTGAACAATGCCGTAGACCGTGGCCAAACCGAGGCCCGTTCCTTTGCCGATCTCCTTGGTGGTATAGAAAGGCTCGAACAGCAGGGGCAGAGTCTCCTTCTCCATACCACAGCCATTGTCCGTCACCGAGAGCATGATAAAATCCCCGGCCGCGCAGCCCTCGTGCTCTATGCAGTAGGCCGTACTGATGGTTGCATTCTCCGTGCTGATGATTACCCTGCCCACATTGTTTATGGAGTCCCGTGCATTGGCGCAGAGGTTGGCCAGGATCTGATCGATCTGAGTGGGATCCATCTTGACCGGCCAAAGCCCCTCTCCCGGTGACCAGACAAGATCAATATCTTCGCCGATCAACCGCCGCAGCATATTGAGCATACCCGTCACCGTCTCGTTGAGGTCGAGAACTTTGGGCACAACCGTCTGTTTGCGGGCAAAGGCCAGCAGCTGCCGGGTCAGATCGGCGGAACGCCGGGCGGCCTTCTCGATCTCTTGCAGATTGCCATGGAGCTGCTCCGACGGAGAAACCCGCATGAGGGCAAGTTCGATATGGCCGAGAATCACTCCGAGCATATTATTGAAATCATGGGCGATACCACCGGCAAGCCGGCCTATCGACTCCATCTTGTGGGCCTGCGACAACTGCCCGCGAAGCCGTTCCCGCTCTTCCTCCGCCTGTCTGCGTTCCGTGATTTCGGTGGTCATTCCGCAGATGCCGGTGATGCTGCGATCTTCATTTCGCAACGGAAATTTTATCGACAGAAAGAACCGTTTACCGTTTTCCCTCTCAAGCTCTTCTTCCTTTTCCTGCACTTCACCTGCCTCGATGACCTCAAGATCATTGCGCCGGAACTGCTTGCCGACATATCCGGGAAACAGCTCTTCATCCGTTTTACCGAGAACATTTTCACGCGGTAAACCGGTCACTTCTTCCCATTTACGATTGACCAGCTCATAGCGCCCTTCACGATCTTTGACGAAAATCAGGTTTCCGCTGTGTTCAATCAGGTCGATGAGGAAACGTCGGTTGTCACGCAGTGCCTCTTCAGCCCGCAGACGTTCGGAGATATCGCGCATGGCGGCAAGGAGTAGGTTCCGGCCATCAAGCTCGAAAAACCGGGCGGCTATCTCGACCGGGAAAACCGTACCGTCTTTTTTGCGATGATAGCGCAGAGGGATGCGGACCCGACCACTCCTGCTGGTGATCTGGTGTCGGGTTTCTTCCGGCTCGGCGGACAGATCGGTGGAACGCAGGGCCATCAGTTCCTCATGGCTATACCCATAGAGATCAACAGCCGCCTCGTTCGCCTCGACATGGGTGAGGGTCTCCACATCGATGACGACGATGGCATCGGATTCGGCATTAAAGAGCTGGCGGTAACGCTCCTCACTGGTCTTCAGTTCATGTGTGCGCTTTTCCACGGCCTTTCTGAGCGAACGATTCCAGAAAAATAGGCCCAGGATCACCAGACAGAGGAGTCCGGCGCCGGCCAGGATATATCTGGCAGGAGCGTAGCTCCGGATCTGGGCGCCATACCACTTTTCCTCGATTTCTTGCAATTCTCCCGCCGATATCCGGGAAAATCCCGCCTCAATCTCCCGCAACAGCACCGTATCCCCTTTTTTGACGGCCCGGTGAAACTCACCGACATCAAGAGGAGGAGACTGCTTGTATTGCTCTTGAATTCCGTATTTGTAGAGGAAATACAGGGCCGGAGGTTTATCGACGACAAAGACGTTAATCTTATGTTCTTTGGCGGCCCGGACAATCGCCTCATATCCGTTGAAGAGTACCAGATTTTTCACCCCATGACGGCGCAGGAGTTCGACGGCGGCATCGCCCTCCTTGGCGGCCACGATAAAACCCCTCAACGAGGCGGCATCCGAGATGCCACTGATTTCCTTATTAAAGAATACCGGGACTTCGACACGGGCATAGGGTTGGGTGAAATCAAGCCAGCCGGAGCGCTCCTCGGTCTTGAAGATCGTATCAATGACATCAAAATTGCCGGCCTTCATACCCTTGAGAGCACTGCCCCAGTCCGTGGCCTTGATCTCAACCCGGATACCGGTCTTCTTTTGCCAGAGCCGCCACTGGTCGACAAGAATGCCCTGCAAAGTGCCATCGCCATCCAGAAAGACATAGGGCGGATAATTATTATCCACCGCCACCCGGATGGTGCGGGATGCCTGGCTTTCGGCAGCAGCACCAAAGGTGGTGATGCTCGGGAAAACAACACATGACAAGAGGGCGAGGATCGCAAAGAAACGGCGCAATCCTGGATTATTCAACCCGGTGTCCTGATTCATAAGGAGATCCCTTTCCGATCAAGCAGTGATTGAAGATGAAACCTGCGACGTCACATCGTCCAGTTCTCTGGTGGGTGACCCATGCATGCCGAATTCTCGAGCATAGTTCCATTAAAATTGATTCGTTCCCTGTTTGTCAAATACGTACCACCGAAATCCGCATTAAATAGGGCAATAATTAGGGACACTCCCCCTATTTTGAAAAGAAAAATAAGGGGAGTGTCCCTAATTATTGCAAGGGGAGTGTCCCTAATTATTGCCTATTTGCACGGCTGGGGTTCTTTTTGTAGAATGGGCTGGGTTTGCCGGCCAGATAGATTGCCTCAAGATAGGAGAATTTGCGGGGGAGCTGGGCCGGGGTACCACGGGCCACCAGAAAGTGCGCCGGTCTTCCCACTGCAATGAGGCCGGCATCAATACCGAGCAGCTGCGCCCCGTTGTATGTCGCACATTGGATGGCCTCGGCCAGGGAATACCCGGCCTTGATCAGGAGTTTCAACTCTTCAACCACGGCCTCTCCGTGCAGGACACCGAGGCTTCCCGAATCTGTCCCGAGGGCGACCCTTACCCCGAAGTCCCGCGCACGTGCCACCTGCTCCAGCTGATGGGCCAGATTTTTTTCTGCCATCTTTCTCTCGCCGGGGGTATCAGCCATTTCCGCACAGACCTTCATGGCGTAGAGGGTCGGTATCAGAACCGCCTGTTTCTCCGCCATGCGCTGCAGATTCTCTTCGCCCATGAAATAGCCGTGCTCAATCGAATGACATCCGGCCTCAAGGGCCTGCTGCACGGGAATTCTGCCATTGGCATGGACCATCACCTTTTTCCCGACCTTCTTCGCCTGCGCGACCACCTGCCTCATTTCCTCAACAGAAAACTGTGGCCGCGTCTCCCTGGCGAACTCACGCAGACTGTTCACCCCGGAGTTGACCAGTTTCACCAGATCACTCTGCTCGGTTTCGTGTAAAAATGCCCTCTCCAGGCTGTCATTTTCCTCCGGACACCTGCCGATCATCCTGCCGTAGCGACCTCGCTGATGCCAGGCCCGTCCGGCGGCTTTCAGGATCAAGGGTTCTTCAGGATCTAGCAAAGATTCGGCCTTATAACGCAGGACATGGCCCTCTGCGTCACCGGCATCCCGTACGGCAAGAACCCCGTGGCGAAAAAGATAGCCGATATGCCGCTTGATGACCGGCAGGGCCTCGGCATACGTGGCCCCTATCTGCTGTTTTCGAGCCTGCTGGTCAATGGTTCCGGAAAAGGCCAGATGCACATGACAGTCGATAAATGGTGGCGCAATGGTGGCAAAAGACAGATCGGTTACACGGGCCGGATCAGGAAGATTATGCCGGTCTAAGGGGCCAATGGCGGCGATGAGGCCGTCTTCTATGGTCAGCAGAACAGCTTTTTGGTTCGGCCCGCCGCTGCCGTCAATCAGCCAGCCGGCAAGAATGAAGCGCGTGGTCATAGGACACTTTGCTCCGCTGTTCAGTTGATCTTGTGTGCAGAGATCCAAGCGGGATTCTGCTCCTTAACTCTCTGGTCTTCAAATCTTTTTCGCTAGGCCGACGGAATCGTTTGTCTCTCGAGGTTGCGTCATGCCACCTCTGATTGTCATAGTATGTCAGCGTTCTGAACACTGTAACTCTACGAGAGACAGAGTCAATCATAGTGTTTGAATTGTGTTTCCTCCGTGGCCGTGTTCTCCAAGCTCTGGCAAGGCAGAACGAGTCGGATCATGGCAGGCACATGACAGGTCCGCACACTATGAGAGGGGGAAACAGCCCACTTTTCCCTGTTTTTCTTCTGCCCGATCCCTCTCCGGGTGAGATTTTCGATGACAAATCGGGGCCGGGCGATAAGATGAATTGGCGCATTACGATAGGCAACATTCCTCTTCCTTCAGGGCAGGTGCTGCGATGATAATCGGGATAGATGTCGGTGGAACCCATGCTGACGGTGTGCTGCTCGATGGCACTAGGTTGGTGGCAAAACACAAGGTCACAGTCGACCAGCAGCACTTGAGCGAGGTCATTATCACCCTGCTCCAGGCCCTCGTCCCGAAAGACCGTCACAGGCTGAGCCGGATTCACCTGAGCAGCACCCTCTGCACCAATGCCATCGTCACCGGATCGCTTGCCCCGGTGGGCATGCTGATTCAGGCCGGCCCCGGCCTGAATCCGGAATTCCTCGCCCGGGGCGGCCCGACCTGGTTCCTCGATGGCACCATTGACCACCGCGGTCATATCATCCGCGACCCGGATCTGCACAAGGTCGACGCCGCCGCCGAGGCGATGCGCCAGGCGGGAATTGACTCCATCGGTATAGTCACCAAATTTTCCTATCGCAACAACAGTCACGAAAAGTATATCGCCGAACATCTGGCCGGGCGTTTTGCCCACGTCAGCCTGGGCCACCGTATTTCCGGTCTGCCCAACTTCCCGCGCCGGGTCTATTCGACCTGGCTGAACGCGGCGCTTAAATCACAGTTCTCCCATTTCAAAAAGGCCATAGAACATGGCCTTGCGCACCTGGGCATAACCTGCCCCTGTCATATTCTCAAGGCGGACGGCGGCACCATCCCGTTTTCCCGGGCAAATGAATTTCCCTGTGAAAGCGTGCACTCCGGGCCATCGGCAAGCGTCATGGGCTGCCTTGCCCTCTGTGCCCACACAAAAGATGCCATTCTCCTCGATATCGGCGGGACCACCACCGATATCTCCCTTCTGGTGGACGGTACGCCTCTCCTTGAACCCTATGGCATCAGAATTGCCGGCCGGCCCACCCTGATCAGGGCGCTCAATACGATCAGCATCGGGCTCGGAGGCGACAGTGCCGTCGTCTGGCAGGATGGGGCCTTCCGGATCGGACCCGAACGCCAGGGCCCGCCCATGGCCCAGGGCGGCACAACGCCAACCCCGACCGATGCCATGGTCGTCCTCGGCCGACTCAAGATCGGCTCGCCTGATAAGGCCGCCGCCGCCATGACGGCACTCTGTCCCGGGGAGGCACCGGAACGCACCGCAACCCGGCTTCTCGAAACCTTCATAGAGCGCATCCGGCAGGCGGTAGCAGCGATGATCGAAGAGGTCTTCAGCCGACCGGTCTACACCATCTCCGCCCTTCTGCACCGCCGGAAAATACATCCCGGACAGATCCTGGCCATCGGCGGCCCGGCCGCCGCCCTGGAATCTTTTCTCAGCCACAGCTTCGGCCTGCCCTGTATCGTCCCTGCCGATTACGAGGTGGCGAACGCCATCGGCGCCGCGCGCACCCGCCTGACCGTCCAGGCCACCCTCTACGCCGATACGGCCGACGGCCAGCTCAGCATCCCGGAAATCTCCTGCCTTGAGCGGATCCCTTGCCAATTCGCCATGCCCGAGGCCGAAAAACGACTGGAACAGGCGATCTTCGAGATGGTCGCAGAAATGGGCATGGACGGAGCCCCCGAGATAGATTTTCTCGAGCGGCTCGAAATGAATGTCGTCCGCGGTTTTTCGACATCGGGAAAAATCCTGACCCTCAAGGCCCAGATCAGACCCGGCCTTGCCACAACCTAAGGAGAGGTCGCCATGTCATCCTTTATGCCTCGTGCCCCGCGCAAAACGGCCCTGATTCTGTTTCCGGCCTTTGACTGGTGCATCAGCCCGACCCACCCCGAACGGGAGGAACGCCTGCTCTACACCAGGGATCAGCTGCTTGAGGAAGGTCTTGAGGATGTTGAAAATATCGTCTTTATGAACCCCGAACTGGCAACCTTTCAGGATATTGACCGGGTCCATCTCTGTGTACCCTCGTCACAGAAATTGCTGACCGAATCCCATCTGATCTCGGCCGGCGGCACCCTGCGCGCCGCCCGGGCGGTCATGGACAAGGAGGCGGAAAAGGCCTTCGCCATCGTCCGCCCACCCGGCCATCATGCCATGCAGACGGTCTTCGGCGACCGCGGTTTCTGCGTCGTCAATATCGAGGCCATCATGGTTGAGTACATCCGCCGCCATTACGGGGTGCGCAAAATCGCCATTGTCGATACCGACTGCCATCACGGCGACGGCACCCAGGACATTTTCTACAACGATCCCGACACGCTGTTCATCTCGCTCCATCAGGACGGCCGGACCCTCTTTCCGGGCAGCGGCTTCCTGCGCGAGTCGGGCGGCCCGGCGGCCGACGGCTATACCATCAATATCCCGCTACCGCCAAACACCGGCGAAGAGGGCTTTGATATGGTCATGGAGCGGGTCGTCATGCCGGTTCTCGATGAGTTCCAGCCGGAGCTGATCATCAACTCGGCCGGCCAGGACAATCACTATAGCGACCCGATCACCAACATGAACTTTACCGCCCAGGGCTACGCCCGGCTCAATAAGCTTCTCAACCCCGATATCTGCGTGCTTGAGGGCGGCTACTCCATCGAAGGGGCACTGCCCTATACCAACCTCGGGATCATCCTGGCCATGGCCGGTATGGATTTCTCCCATGTCAAAGAGCCCGACTATGACCCGGCCCGCTTTGTGCAGCCGGGGGATATGACCCGCTATATCGAGGGCATCTGCGCCAAGGCACTGGAGGTTTTCGCACGGCGTGGCGCAGCAAAAAAAGAGACATTGAAGCAAAAGATTGTCAGGGAGGAGAAACAGATTTTTTACGACACCACCGGCTTTCACGTTGACGAGACGAGAAGCTACCACCTCTGCCCGGCATGCCCGGGCTATACCGAGATCAAGGCAAGTGGTCTCAGAAACCATATCCACGCCTTCACCGTACCGTTCAACGCCTGCCCGAAGTGCCAGCGCACAGCGAAGGATTCATTCAGCACGACAAAATCGGCAGAACAGACTATCACCGCCCTGCAGGACCGGAT
>JANOIV010000089.1:0-2044 GCA_031407875.1 Desulfobulbaceae bacterium
TGAAGTTTCCCGTTTTTAAAACAGGGCAAGTCGATGACCAAGCGGGAGTGCGCGGGCGGTCATTGTAAATAACCAATAAAAACAACAAGATGGCAGCAAGAAAGACGTCGCGTAAGTAGCTGATAATATTCGATATTTTCAGTAGCCGTTTTTCCTGGAATATGCATATTATCATGCAATAACAACATGTTAATAGTGAATGCGAGGCCCAGTTATGGTAAAGTGTAATTCTCCAATAACAAATTGCCAGAGGAACCTCGCATGCCCATACTACACTCCCTGCTCAGTGAACTTAAAGAAGAATTTACCCCATCTCGAAAAGGCGAGGAACGAAGCGTCTGGTTTCTTCATACCCTGCTCGCGATTATCCTGCCGTTTACCTCGTCCAAAACGTCCAATCTGCTGCGGGGACTCAGGGTCTTGTTTGGCTTTGCCGATATCGGCAAGAAACGCTAGTACACCTTCATGGCCTCCCCGAAGATTCCCTGGGACAGGCTATGGGCAAGGCTGTGGAGTATGATCCCCGAACCGGAGACCAACGGGAGGTTGATCGTGGCTCTCGACGATTATATCATTCCAAGACCGGGAAGAAGATTTTTGCTTGCGCCAAGGTGTTTGATCATGCGGCCAAACAGAATCAGTCGCAGTATCCCTGGGCGCAAAATATTGTCGCCATCGGCCTTCTCAAGGTAATCAAGGGACGCTGGGCCTGTTTGCCTCTCTGTCAACGTTACTATTTCCTCGCAAAAGAGATCGCGAAAAACAAACCGACGTACAGGGGCAAGGAGATTGTTTTTCAAAGCAAACATCGGCAGGCGGTCGATATGCTCGGTAGCATTACCGTTGCATTTCCGCAGTCGGATATCCTGGTAGCGTCGGACTCCTGGTTCGGCAACGACGGCCTCTGGACGCCGGTACAAAAGGAGCTGGGCGGGCGGGTCCAGATGCTGTCCCGGCTTCGTGCCAACAACAATCTCTTCGGCCTGCCCGAGCCGACCACGGGAAAAGGGGCGGGTCGGCCGAGGAAATACGGCGACCGGCTGGGTACGACATCGACCCTTGCCTCGGAGAAGAGAGGGCAGGCCCGGGAATATACGGTCAACCTGTACGGGCGGATGAGAACGGTTCTGGCTTCTGACCAGATTGTCATGTTGAAAACGCTTAAACGTCCGGTCAAGGTAGTGTGGGTGTATCGCCGGACGCGCTGGGTTGCGCTGTTTTCCACCGACCTGACCCTGTCGATTGCCGAGATCATCGAATATTATGGTGCCAGATGGAAGATCGAGGATGGTTTCAAAGAGCTGAAGCGGGATATCGGCAGTGCCGAAACCCAGAACAGACATCCGGTGGCGGTCAAAAACCACCTGAACTTTTGCATGATGGCCACTTCGCTCATCTGGATTTACGCCTGTCGCCTTGAGAAAACTCCATGCCGGCGGCATGCGGTCAAAGGCCGCAACCATTTCGCCTTTTCCGATGTGCGAAGGTTGGTGGCTCAAGCGGCATTGGACAAGGATTTTGCAATACTTTGCCCGATTCCGCGCATACCGGTGGTTAATACCCTTGTCGACGCCATTATGCGCATGGCGGCATGAGGCTTTTATAGGAAACTTCAGTACTGTAATAGAATCTTCTGTTATTTATAAACATATTCAAAATTCAAACAATTCTACGAATGAAAAGTTGTTTCGTTTCATATGCCTTGGATGATATACGAAAGCGGGTCTGAACGATTGCCCCATGGTCCACATATTTCCCCTATTTTTTCAGATTATCTTGAACGGCACATGATTCTTCCCAAGAGGATGAGATGTTCACTGGCAAGCATGAGGTTCGTCTGAATTTCGGGATTCAGACTCTTCCTGATAGCCCTTGAGAGTGAATTTTGTCCTTTCAAGTAGAAAAATTCAGTGATGTCCGGATAGAAACGTGCAGTAAATCCGGCGTAAATATTTATCTTGAAGGAGCATTTTTAACTTGACAAATCAATGAGCGGCGGTCGCCACAATATTCATAATAAACCTATTATTCTAAGGAGTTATGA
>JANOIV010000090.1:0-14352 GCA_031407875.1 Desulfobulbaceae bacterium
CCATATGCCTGTTTTTGCAATGTCTTGATCTTGTTGTTGGTCCCTTCCAAAGGACCTGTGGAAATCGGAAAATCGAAGTAAGCAAGGATCCCCTCTCGATGAGAGTCGAGAGTCTGGGCAAACGTGTGCAACATGGCAACATTTGATGCTCTGGCTCTGGCAATCCAGTCATCCAGAAACGCTCTGGCGGCTTGCTTATTTGGGTGTTGCCACAACTGCCGAAGGTCTTCCTTGAGGTAGTAGGCGGTGGCAAGAGAGCTGTTCAGACGCAAGGCCTCTTCGAGTCGCTGTTGCTCATTGTGCTGCAGAGAGAGATGTTCCGGATTCTTCAGCAACAGCCAGCGGGTTCCCTTGATCACCTTCTTGCCAGCTCCTTCAGCTTTTTGCTGCAGTTCCCGGCGAAGTTTGGCCAGTTTGTCGTTGAACAGTTTGATGAGATGAAAATGATCAAAGACGATTGCCGCCGTGGGCAGGTTGGCCGATACCGCGGCAATATAGGCCGGCGACATATCGATAGCAACGGCTTGGATCTTTGCCCTGGCTCTTTTCAAACGCCGCCAGAACGGGACAAGACTTTCAACCCCTCTGCCGTCACCGACAAAGACAACAGCGCCGGAGACAAGATCAAGGACCACGGTCAGATACCGATGGCCTTTGCCGATGGCAATCTCATCGATCGCGATCAGCTCCAGATGCTGCAAGTCAGGTCGGGCAAATCGAGTCGAGAGGTACGTCCTCTGGATCTCTTTGATGGTATCCCACCCGATTCCCAGGTGCCGGGCAACATCGAGAATGGTCATATGCTTGGAAAGTTCAATGACATAGCGCTGAAAAGCTCTGGTATAGGTGCACCGGGCGTCGGCAAACCCAAGCGTAATCTGGCGGACGATGCCACAGGTGCGGCACATGACTCTTGGCACCTGCAGTTTCAGATACACCTGCTTGCTCCCGATCGGCAGGGTATGGAACCATCGGAGGACGGTTCCTTTGCGTATGACCTGAATGCCTTTGCAGCACGGGCATCGCAAAGAATTTGCTTCCTTCTCGATACTAAAGATGAGAGCGCCTTGTTGGTATTCAGTCCTGGTGTAGCGGTAGCCGTAAATGCCGAATCCATGGTACAATATGCTCGTGGACATACCTCCACCTCCTTATTCATCTGATGACAGTCAGTGTTAAGGAAGGAATATGTCCACATTTTTATTTGAAAAGTACGCTTAAACCGGAAGAACCATTAAACAAGAATATCTGAACTGGATTTGCCTGAGCAGGGAGCATACAAAAAAGTTGACACCATTCCTTTTTCTAAGTTACTTCCTGCAAGGACTAAAAAAATTTCACCCTGCCCTTTGCATTATGCATTGCGACGAAAGATGGCGAGACTATCATGCAAACAGACGTTTTTCTCACCCCCTAGCTTGTAAACAGAAGTGTTCTAGCTTGGGTTTGCGCCGATTCATGAACTTACGGGCCGCAAACCCAAGGGAAATCAATGCATTGCCATTGAAGTAACGTCCGCATCGTCTTGGGAAAAGGACGACCTGACAGGACTCAAATCTTTTCTTGCCGCAACGCCGCATTGTATTGTTGCTATACTTGCCTATAATGGAACTGCCTCGGTTTGCCTGGGCGATAAGCTGTGGGCAATCCCGTTTGCCTTGCTGCTTTCATAGGGCAATACAGTGCACCGGTAGGAAGTCAGGAAAAACATATGATTAGTAAATCAAGAATTCTTATTGTCTTAGTACTGTTTGCGGCCACCTGGGTCGTCTTGCATACGACATCTCAGGTAACGGCCGTGCCTATAAAAAAATCGCTGAGTTCTTTTCCGCAGCAGATAGGCGAATATACACTTTCAGACGCCTTGCAATCCTCCGCTGAAGTCGTCGGACTGCTGGGCGTTGATGACTATATCCAGTATAATTATATCCATCCGGACAAAACCCGGATCAATCTTTATGTCGGCTATTACGCATCCGTCGGCGTTGGAGGCGGATATCATTCCCCGAAAAATTGTCTGCCCGGTGGCGGTTGGGGCATTGATACCGTCAGAGAAGTGCCGCTGCAGGCAGGCATAGAAGGGGAGCGTGGCTCCCACGTTTCTGAAATGCTTATTCGCAATGGAGATCAATACCAGATTGTGCTCTACTGGTACCAGAACAGGGGTAGAGTTATTGCTTCGGAGTACTGGGAAAAGGTGTACCTGGTCCTGGACGCCTTATTGAAAAAAAGAAGAGATGGAACTTTTGTACGAATTATGGCCAGCGTTCAAAATGACGATATCAAAGGTACTGAGCTGAGGGTCCAGCAATTTGCTGAAAAGGTTATGTTGCAACTTGAGAACCATTTGCCAGGGGCGCGCTTGTGATGAATGACAGCAAATGGTCGGAAAGAAATATTTGGATGTTGGCCGGATTTGTCCTGGTGGCCCTGCTTTGGCTCTACCTGCCTTATCTCAAGACGCTTGTCGCCGATTGGGGGACGAACGACGACTACTCCCATGGCTATTTCATCCCTTTTCTCACACTCTATTTTATCTATTCCTTGCGCGATGAGTTTCGAGAAATCGCCGTTCGACCCAACAACCTCGGTCTGTTGGTAATTGTTGCCGGACTGGGCCAGCTTGTTGTTGCCAAGATCGGTTCCGAGTTTTTTCTGCAGAGAACTTCGCTGATAATCGTCCTTCTGGGACTGGTGTTGTTTCTTCTGGGGTGGGATTACTTACGCAAGCTTTTTTTTCCGTTGGGGTACCTCATTTTTATGGTGCCGCTGCCAGCCATTATCTGGAATAAAATTGCCTTCCCGATGCAGCTTTTTTCTTCCTACCTGACCGAACAGGTTATCTCATTGATAGGAATTCCTGTCTTTCGAGAGGGTAATGTCATGCATCTTGCGGAAACAACCCTCGAAGTGGTCGCCGCCTGTTCAGGCCTGCGTTCTCTTGTCACCATGTTTGCCTTGAGTGGGGCTCTGGTTTTAGTATCAACTCTACCAACTCAGAAAAAATGGATTCTCTTCCTCTCGGCTGCCCCTATTGCTATCTTTGCCAACATCACCAGACTCACCGCTACCGCGTTGCTGGCCTCAAAGTACGGATCAGAAGTGGCCCAGGGCTTTCTTCATGAGTTCTCGGGGGTAGTGGTTTTTCTTCTTGGGTTGGGACTGCTGATTGGAATGAATAAACTTCTTTCTGGCAAAGCATTGATTAAATGATAGCAAAGGTTTTGTGTGAGTAAAATTCTCTTCTGGTCATCGTTGGTGTTCATTCTCTACACATATGTGGGTTACCCTATTTTGTTGTGGTTACACTCGCGATTTGCCGGAAAAGAAATACTCAAACAGCCAATAACGCCTTTTGTATCGATTATCATTTCAGCACTTAACGAGGAAAAAAGGATTGGCGCCCGCCTTGATAATATCCTTGCGCAGAAATATCCCGCAGATCATCTGGAAATAATTGTCATCTCTGATGGTTCTACTGACAGAACTGGGGACATTGTCCGCTCATATTGCAATCTGATTGTTCGGCTACTGGAGTTACCTGAGAGAAAGGGCAAAGCATATGCTTTGAACCTTGGCCTTGCCAAGGCACGTGGTGAGATTGTTGTCTTCGCCGATGCCCGGCAGCGATTCGAGCCGGATGTAGTTGCTCAGCTTGTGGCCAATTTCAATGATGTTTCCGTCGGCTGTGTCAGTGGCGAGCTTAAGTTTCTGAAAAGTGACGAGAGCAACATCCAAGCTGAGATGGGTGTGTATTGGAAATATGAGAAATGGATCCGAAAGATGGAGAGTCGGTCAGGTTCAGTCGTAGGGGCCACCGGGGCAATTTATGCTATGCGTAGAAATATTTACAAACCGTTGCCAGCGGATACTCTGCTTGACGATGTTTTGAATCCCCTCAATGTGGTTATCCAGGGGTATCGTTGTGTTTTTGACGGGTCAGCTGTAGCGTATGATTCGGTTTCTCAAGATACTACCGAAGAGTGGACTCGGAAGGTAAGAACTCTCGCTGGAAATTGGCAACTGCTAAGCCTTAACCCTGAACTTGTCATGCCCATACTGAATCCACTCTGGCTGAAATTTATGTCACATAAGATATTTCGTTTGCTTGTGCCGTTTGCTCTGGCTGGTGTTTTTGTCAGCAGCCTATTGTTACAAAGTCCAGTATACCGCCTCTTTTTGCTTGCCCAGCTACTATTATACGTAATTGCCATACTGACATGGTTCGTACCAGGAATTAAAGCAAACAAGATCGCGAGCCTGACGTATTTTTTTGTGATCATGAATATTGCGGCACTTGTTGGCTTCTGGCGATGGATAACAGGACGATGCACAACTGTTTGGAAACCAGCATATCAACACAAAAACTAGAGCGACAAAAAACATAGCATTCTTCAAAGGACGTGAATGTCAGAACTCAAGAAAAAAATCAGTTCCGGTTTACTCTGGCTTGGTAGTGCCAGCGCTATCAGCCAGATTGTCACCTGGGCATTTACCATTCTGATTGCCAGGCTGCTCACTCCTGCTGATTACGGATTGTACGCAATAGCAGGAGTCTATATCGGACTGTTGGAGTTTCTGAACGAATTCGGTATCGGTTCGGCAATTGTCCAGAAAGAGAATATCAGCGAATCCGAGATTTCTGGACTGTTCGGCCTTTCTCTGTACTGGAGTACGGCACTCTGTCTGTTGACCTTCCTGTTCGCTCCGGAAATATCATCTGCAATACATGGTCCCGAACTGGTCTCAATGTTACGGGTTCTCAGTTTTTCGTTTATTATCAGTGCATTCAAAAACATTCAGTACAACCTGCTGGTGCGGGAAATGAGGTTTAAGGAAATTGCCAAGATTGAAGCTGTAGTTCGCATTTCATCTGTTATTTTTTCCTATACTCTTGCCCTAAGCGGTTTTGGAGTCTGGGCTCTGGTATCATCATACATTGCCTATAACTTGATACAGGCAATTAGCTATTCATTTTTGGTACGCATTCGCTTCAACCTGCTACCCAGCATAAAACAGCTTCATTGGCATATAAATTTCGGCTTTCAGGTAATTATTGGACGTTTTTTTGGCGCCATATCTGGCAGAGTCGAAACAATGGTAGTCGGAAAACTCCTTGGAATGCAACTCTTGGGAGTATACACCTTCGCTCAGGTGTTGGCCTTCAAACCGATCGACACTTTGATTGCCATCCTCAACCAGGTGTTTTTTCCAGTCTTTTCGCGTATGCAGAATGAAGAACACCTGAGAAACCAATACATACTGAAAGTACTCGAAATAGAATTGATTATCATCATTCCGCTCTATTTTTTGATGGCCGCAACCACCAGTATATTTGTGCCTGTAATACTTGGCCCAAAGTGGAATACTCTGACACCCTTTCTCAGTTTTTTTTCCATCATCGGCATCTTCGTATTTCTTGCTAGCAAGGCAACCATGCTGCTGATCTCGGCCGGCAAACCCAAACCCCAGATCTGGTTCAGGGCAACACAACTTATCGCACTGCCAACCCTGTTTTTAATTCTGTCTCAAAAACCTGGTTACAACGGAATCCTGACCAGCTGGGCAATAGTATATCCTACTATTTCCATAATTTATTTCAGCACAATGGTACGCCAGCTAAATTTGCCAATTCGTACAACCCTGCGCTGCTTTGTTGTACCAATTGCAATTGGGATAATCGTGGCAGCATCCGTCTTGGCAGCAAAAACAATCCTCGTGACACCAAACTGGCCAAACCTTATTGGTCTGCTTTCCATAGGATGTGCCATGGCGCTTGTTTCTCTAGCAGTCCTGGCACGCGAAAAGGCTGGTGAAATACTGAGGAATGTCCGAGCAGCAGTAGCTTGATTTCAAAGGCAGGAGATCCAGGATAGATGTGAATGAGGATCTGAGTATTCTCTGCAACATCATATCAGGTACATGATTATATGGCTGACTTATATACGCGCAACAAAGCAATTGTGTTGGGCATGAGCCTGCTCCTGCCCGTATTCATCGGCAGGATTCAGGAGTTGATACCCGCACTGTCAGGTTGGCATCTATCCAAAATTGCCATAGCATTTGCTTGTCTGCTATTGTTTCTGACACCTTCCGGAAAAAGGCAAGGACTTTCCACGCTTTTATCAGCCCCACAAGGCAAATATGCCCTTTCGATAATCGTGCTTGGGTTTATTTCGGTACCGTTCAGTATCTGGGTAGGTGGCAGCTTTGGTTTTATAATCGACTTCCTCAAAAACACACTGTTTATCTTTCTGCTGATTTCCTGCGTTGAATCCGAGGAAGATATCAGGATTATCGTCTGGATGCTTATTCTGACAGCGCTGATGCTGGTCAGCTACAGCTTTGTCAATCCCAAAACGGTTGAAACGGGACGTGTATATGTTACCGGCACCTATGATCCCAATGACTTTGCCTTGTTCCTGGTAATGGTGTTACCATTGGCATTTTTTCTGATGGAACAGGAAACAGGACTCAAAAAGCTATTTCTAATAACAGTGCTAATGCTGATGATCTTCACCACACTCAAGACTGGCTCTCGCGGTGGACTGTTGAGCCTTTTGACCGTTATCCTTTGTGTTCTTTACAGCAAAGGCCTGTCGTACACCCTCAAGATCTCCCCACTGTTGCTGGGTTTGCTGCTGGTGCTCAGTATTTACGTGAGCGACACCTTTTGGGAACGCTTCGCCACAATTCTCGAACCCAATGCTGATTACAATACCACGGCAAGCGTAGGGCGTGTCGAGGTCTGGAAACGGGGACTGGAACTCATGGTCGAAAATCCGGTTTTGGGAACTGGAGTCGGTACCTTCTCAATGGCAGAAGGCACAAAACACGAAGGCGGGAAGTGGAGTGCCGCCCATAACTCGTTAATCCAGATAGGTTCAGAGCTGGGTTTTACCGGTCTATTCCTCTATGTTATGATGATCTACCATTCTATAACCTTTGTGCTTAGAAATGACGCAGGCATGCCATGGCTTCAGAAGGGGCTGGTTTTTGGGCTGTATGGCTTTTGTGTGGGTGGAATGTTTCTTTCCTGGGCGTATTGGCCGGCCCTCTATTTTTTCATCGGCTTGACAATACTCTATGGCAAGTTATCTCAACAGCATCTTCAGATTTCACAGCAGGCGGATAGTCCAAGTGGCTGCTAAACTGTCATCAGTTGCCCAGATGACCTTCTCAGGTCTCTTCGGTGGTCGTGAAACAGTAGCTTTTTCGCTGACGAAACTTGTCAAGGAGCGTATCTCCGGTTCTGTACTGTACCTTATTTTGGAAACTCGTTCCGATGAAGCCGGTATTCGCGATCTACTGCTAAAGCTGGATGGCTATGACATCCCTTACAGGATATTTACTATTCAAAGCAGGTTTTCCTGGAAACTTGTACGTGAACTTACAGAGTCATTGCAAAACGATCAAATCCAACTTGTACATTGTCACTGTTACAAGTCTGTCTTTTATTCTCTGCTGGCTCGTCATTGCGGAAAACTCAAAACTAAAATAGCTTTTACGCTCCATGGATTAGTCACAGCTATTTCCCTGAACACCATGGTGTTGCATCTTATTAATCTAGTTTCGATTGCTACAGCTGACAGCGTGATTGGCTGCTGCAACGAAAGAGTACGACTGTTCAAGAAACTTCCATTTCTCAGAAAACGTACGTTTGTAATTCAGAACGGATTCTTGAAAACACTTCAAACTTTTCCTGTAGATACAAAAGGCAGCGTGGGCAGTTCCAGCAACGGAACAGTAAAAATCGGTCTGGTTGGCAGGCTTTCGGGTGAAAAAAATATCCCGTTATTTCTGAATTCAATTGCCAAGATTTACCATCATAGCCTGCTCAATACGAGGCTTCACTGCACAATAGCAGGTGAGGGAGAGTTGAAAGACGACCTCATGCAACTGGCTTCACGTCTCGGCATTCGCGACATAGTGGATTTTCCTGGTTTTGTTTCCGACACAGACAGGCTTTATGCCTCACTGGATATACTTGCACTTACATCTGACTATGAAGGCACCCCGATGTGTCTTCTGGAAGGGATGTCACACCGTTTACCAATCATTGCTTCAGCCGTTGGCGGCATAACTGACCTTCTGGAGCACAACCAGACTGCTCTTTTGTTCAGAAAAGGCGATAGTGACGGATTCACCGCATGTATGCTGGATTTGATTGGCAACACTCAGAAGAGACAGTCACTAGGAAACGCAGCCTATGTATCATTGTCCACAAAATTTAGCGCAGAAACCTGGTGTGACAAGCATATTGAGCATTACCGCCTTTTGTTGGGAGAAACATCACATGACCACTAAAACCAGAAAAGGTCTTTTTCTGCTCTCCCGTATCCTTGGTCTGAAAACAGTGACATCACAAATAATCACCTGCGTTGAACAAATGGATCATATTATTCCGGAATATGTGTTTTTTGATGTTGCGGATTACACAAATTACAGAACCTGGAATCGATCCAATATCTGGAAAAACACATTTGAGGCGGCATACTCCATGCGGGAGAAAACCAAGGGTATTCGCGCTAAAGATTATGATTTTGTGTTCATTCATGGCTACGAATTGATGCACGGAGTCATCGACATTACAAAACAGATACCAGCAGCATTGCTCACCGACACAACTGATATCCTCTCACATAAACTGATCAATCAGGTTCACCCCGGTTTCCAGAACACCCTCAAGCTGCATATAAAAGATCTGGTTACAAAAAATGTTTATGCACCGGCTGTTCGGCAGGTTGACATGTTTATGCCAATGTCTGCATGGTGTGCACAATCATTTCACCATGACTACGATGTCCGCCTGGAAAACATGATCATCACACATGCCGGTCTCGACCTCGAACACTGGAAACCCTCTGATCAAATTCACCACCATAAGCGATTGAAGCTATTGTTTGTGGGCAATGACTTGCAAAGAAAGGGTGGCGGTTTTATTCTAGATGTATACCGCAACCATCTGCAAGATACCTGCGACCTGATTATTGTCTCAACAGATCCACAACTCAAGGATCTTCCCCAGACAGAAGGGGTGACCTGCTTGCCGGGAGTGGAGAATTATCGCCTGATTGAGCTTTTTACCTCCTGTGACCTCTTCGTGTTTCCTTCTTTTAACGACAAAAGCCCCAATGTACTCAAAGAAACTGCAGCAGCAGGACTTCCTATTATTGCAAGGGATGTTGGAGGGGTTGCTGAAATCGTTCAGGACGGGATCAATGGCAATTTATTGGCCTATAACAGCAGTGTGGATGACTGGGGCTCAAAAATTAGAGGACTCTTGCAAAACAAAAAACAATTGGCAGATTATGCTGATGCAAGCCGCAAAATTGCCCTTGAATGTTTTTCAATCGAACGATTCAAAAGAGATCTAACAGATGTATTCAATAAACTCTGTAATGAAACAACCCAAAAAGCCCTGTGAGTACTTAGCTAATTGGGTGAACAATCCCAACCTGTCTCACGTACATGGAAGTATATGGATTCCCGGAATATGAACGTACTGCAACTTATAGATTCGTTGCAAATCGGCGGCGCAGAAGTCATCGCGGCAAATCTTGCCGCAGGGCTGAATCAGCGCGGCCATCTATGTACCGTGTGTGGGGTTGGTGAAACAGGCACACTGGCATCTAAGCTAAACAGCAGCATGATTCGACATCACTGTCTGACAACACCGCACGGTTATTCTCTGAGGTTGATGCGACGCATAGCCGGAGTGTTGCATAATGAAAATGCAGGTGTTCTTGTAACCCATCATTTCAGACAACTGGCGCACGGGCTGCTCCCGGCACTGCTGTCGAACAGAAAAATTGTCCATATCGAGCATGATTATCACTTTTATGAGAACAAACCGGTGCTTCTTTCCCGGTTTTCATTGCTGCTCAGATTCGTAGATGCTTTTGTTGTTGTCTCTGAGGATATAGGCGACTGGCTTAGCAAACAGATACCGCATGTTGCACGCAAAATTGTGGTCATACAAAACGGCATTGATTGTGAGCGATTCAGGCCAGCCCCTGACAAACGAACAGCAATGAGGCGACGCTACCAGATTGATGACAATGCCGTTGTTATTGGAACCTGCGCCCGGCTGGAGCCGATTAAAAATCTCTCGTTGCTGATTGATGCCTTTAATCGTTTTGCCAGAAAGCACCCATCTTCAATGCTGTGTATCGTTGGCGAAGGCAGTCAGATGACGCATCTGAAAAGGCAAGCTGAAACGCTCTCCCTTCAGAAACGGATCATATTTGCCGGAGTTCAGCATGCTGTCGAGGATTTTCTCGCAATGCTCGATATCTATGCGATTACCTCACACAATGAGGGTTTACCTGTGTCTGTATTGGAAGCGATGGCGTCCGGACTGCCGGTGGTTGCTACAAACGTCGGCTCACTATCCGATCTTGTGAGTAAGGAAACAGGCATTTTGCTGGACACACCGACCGCAGGGGAAGTGAGTTGTGCTTTTGAAAGCTTTGCCGACAATCCTCAGATTGCGCATGATGCCGGCAGACGTGGACGGCAGTTTGTTGCGGACATATATTCGCTGAGGATTATGATTGATCGCTATGAAGCTGCGCTGTTGAAGATTCAGTAATGATATTCGAGACATTGTTGAAAGGTTTGGGGATGCTGTTTAAACCACACAAAGGTGAAACTGTTGTTTCAGTCAAAAAAACCGGCTTGCTCTTTATCGCCCCGCTAGTCCATCGCCCTGATTTGCCCAATTTTCGGGACAGGGTTGCATCCTTGGCTGAAACCCATGATGTACATGTAATTGCCCCCTGTGAACAACACTTTGACGGACTCCGTATGGGCGGTGCGCAGTTGCATACCATCCCGCCATATATCGACAAGCAGGGGACCGGCGCTTTTTCCATTCTTATACAGACCGTGTGCACGGCAAGGAGGATCACCACCAGACAAAAGATAGATGTCATCGTTGCCTACGACCCGTTAACGCTCGGATTGGCCGCAACTATCCTTAAACCGCTAATCGGCGCTAAAACGATAATCGAGATCAATGGCCATCTGCTCACGGCAGCTTTTTTAAATAACCGGTCTTTAAAGGACCGATTCAAGAAGGCTTTATACAAGGCGGTCATAGGATTCTGCCTCAGGCGCGCCGACGCGATCAAACTGCTTAACCACAGGCAGGAAGCGGAGTTCGACAGATATCTGCTGGGAAAGCCGGTATTTATCTTTCCTGACTATGTGCCGACACACGTATTTACAAAGTCATCCGATGATCATGGCTTTATTTTTTTTGCCGGTTATCCATTTTTCCTGAAAGGGATCGACATCCTGATCACGGCCTTCAAAAAGATTGCCGAGCGATATCCGACGACCCGCTTGATCATCATGGGGTACCACAGTCCGGAAGAGGCCGAATGCTATGCCCGGCAGATTGCCGGTTGCAGCCAGATCGAGATCAAGCGGCCTGTGGACTTCGATAAAATCAGGAACTATTTTTTGACCTGCTCATTTCTTGTCCTGCCGTCACGTACAGAGGCCATGGGGCGTGTTTTGATCGAGGCAATGGCCTGCGGCAAGCCAGTAGTTGCATCTAATGTCGGCGGTATTCCGGAAATTGTCAGAAACAATGAGAATGGTTTCCTGTTCCAGGCGGAAGACCCGGATGACCTGGCGAAAAAAATGTCTCTTTTTCTGGATAACCCCGAACTGCTGAAAACAATGGGTGACAGGGCATATAACGATGCCGTAAGCCGCTTGTCATCAGACCGGTACATCTCCCGGTTTAATGATATGATTGCGGCGGTGATGAAGTGAGCCAGAATATAAGCGTATGCAGGGGATACCTTATGCCAACAGGCGTTAAACTAAAACTATTGCTGATAGTTTTATCTGTGTTTCTTATCGCTTCTGCTGCCTGGGCATTAATCAGGGCAGGCTCCTTGCACGTTCCTGTTTCAAAAGATCGCGATCAGATGGCTAATGGTGTGGCCGCCGCGTTCCTGCCCGGCTCACAGCTTACAGCAGTCTGGGCAAACGAGGGCGGTGACAAGGTCACCAAGGATGAACTGCGTGCAACCCAAGGTAAAAAAGTTGTCGGAAGTATTTGGAATGGCACAACAGTTACCCAGTTTGGCGCACGCAACGAAGTTGTGAGTGTCAACCTTATACTTGAGGCGGGTCTGAATAAAGCTGATAATGTAAGCATCGCATTCGACCGTCTGATTGGTCCGGACAATGCTGAAATCCGATCGGAAAAGGTTGGCAAGCAGGAGGTCTTTAACTACTCCAGGAGAGATATAGAGCTGTTTCTGATCAACTATCTACAGATAAAAGGTCTTTCACGCCTCGGGTATGACCCCACCTACGAAGACCGTCATGTCCCTAAGCGCCTCAGGCTTCCCACTAAAGCAAGCAAATTTGCCGACCGACCGGATGCTAACAAGTTTTATCCTGATATTGCCGTGCCAATGGAGGCCATCGAGCAGTTTGCTATACCAAAGAATGAAAATCAGGGAATTTGGATAGACATCTATATCCCTGCAAATGCCAAACCCGGGATATATCGGGGAAACATTGAAGTCCGTGAATCCGGCAAAAAGACTATTGAGGTACCCATCACTCTCGAAGTGTTGCCGTTCGCGCTGCCAGACATCCCTTCTGCCAAGAGTATTCTTTATTTTAGCGAGAGTCTGGTCAACGGCCGCTACTTCGGCCAGAGATACCCGGATCTTTCAAGGGTGTCACGAGATGACCTCAAGTTCCTTGGGCAGGTCTGGAATGCGCATCATCTGCTGGCACATCGGCACAAGATTTCTCTCATTGATGATGGTTTTACATCACCCGATAAAATGGCGCGATGGAAACCGGTGCTAAACGGTGATCTGTTTACACCAAAAAATGGATACAGCGGCCCCGGGATGGGCATATCCAGCGGCGTTTACTCGATTGGAACGTACGGGTTATGGCGAACTATGTGGTCGCCTGATAGTGAAGAGGTGATGCGCAAACAGAGCGACAAATGGGTTATCTGGTTTGAAAAAAATCACCCCAACGTTGATTATTTCCTGTATCTGCTTGATGAACCGCAAAAAAATGCCTTTCCGAAGGTCGAAAAATGGGCTTCCTGGGTCAAGCAGAATCCCGGACCCGGTAAACGTCTTAAGACCCTGGTAACTACGGATCTGGTAAAACAGAGCCAATATCTGCCATCAACAGATATCGCCTTTACCATGTGGGGCGATACGGCGGTATGGAAGCCGGTCATTGATGATTACCAAAAGAAGAGCAAACGTTACTGGGCCTATAACGGCACTCGTATCAGCAGTGGTTCATTCATGATCGAAGACGAAGGCGTCTCGCTAAGGGTTTCCGGCTGGACGCAGTTCAAACACAAGATAGACCGCTGGTTCTTCTGGGAGTCAACGGCGTATCTGAACACCGACAGGGGCGGGTACGAAACAAATGTTTTCGAGGAGGCCCAGACCTTTGGAGGCACACCCTGGAATCAACCCAAATTTGGTTTGACCGCCAATGGATATGGAAATGGTGATGGTGTCTTGTTTTACCCCGGCACGGAAAAGCGCTTTACAAAGAATAATTTTGGCCTGCCAGGACCTATTGCAAGCCTGCGTTTGAAACTTTGGCGCAGAGGAATTCAGGATGCCGATTACCTGACCCTGGCCTCAAAGATAGACCCTCAGGCAGTAGATAGAATTGTGCAGCGCATGATTCCCAAAGTCCTTTGGGAAGTGGGCGTCAGCAATCCTAAAGACCCCACATATGTGCATACTGATGTAAGCTGGACAATTGACGCAGAGGAATGGGAAAAGGCACGGAGGGAGTTGGCAGCAATTATTCTTTCGCAGCGCAAATGAGGAGTCCGGTTGCACTGACTATGGACAAAGGAATAGCCAAATAATGGAAAGCAAGTTCGAATTAAAAACAAAATCAGGAATGCCTGCATCCAGGAATCTTGTTTTCACTTCTGCGGGAGATAACGCGAATCTTCTGCAATGGGTTGAGGGAAAACAGGATTTTGATTTATGGGTTACGTATTATGGTGATAACGGCACGCGCTACTCTGATGTCGCTGATTTCTATAATGTGCACAAGGGGGGCAAGTTCCCGAACCTGTTATTCGCTTTTCAAAATTGGAGACAAATTTTTGATGCGTATGATTCAATTTTTGTTTTGGATGACGACATAGTTTTCAATAGCTCTGCACTCGAAAGATTATTTAAATTCAGTGATGTCCGGATAGAAACGTGCAGTAAATCCGGCGTAAATATTTATCTTGAAGGAGCATTTTTAACTTGACAAATCAATGAGCGGCGGTCGCCACAATATTCATAATAAACCTATTATTCTAAGGAGTTATGA
>JANOIV010000122.1:0-22503 GCA_031407875.1 Desulfobulbaceae bacterium
TACACATACAGAATTTCACCCGTCCCTGCCCGCCCGGCCCCGGAGACGCACACACCTGGAGAATTTCATGGCCAAAGTACATATCAGCGCGAACCGCGCCACAGACAAGACCATACGCGCAATCGACCGCAAACGCGAGCAGGAAAGGCGGAAGATGTTTCATCAGGCAAAAGACAATGCTGAAGCCCTGGCCGCCAAACTTGTGCAGAGACTTCTCGACAAAGAGATCATCGAGACCACCTCCGTGCAAAGTATGCGGGACTGTTTTGAAGAGCAGCTCAAACGCCTGAGCTATCTCGAAGAGTTTGAGCTGCAGATGAAAATCGCCCCGGTACGGACCTTGGCCCAGGACCCCAATGTTGTGAGTCTCTACCTTACTCAGTACATCGTGGAAGATCTCATTAATCACCCGGACATCCAGGATGTCTTCGGGGATGATCTCGATGTGTACCTGGCTGTCGATTCCGTCTTTAAGATTCTCAGAACTCCGTGAATCACCCGGATTCACTTCCTTCGTTAGTCTTTGCCGATAAAAACGGTACAATCGTAGATTATCCACCCCTGAACATGGCCGGCATGAGCAACGGCCGTTTTTTCATGCCGGCCACAGCCGACCTCATTCCATTGCCCGCCGGCAGCGAGTTGTTCGTCCTGCCCGGGCGCTTGCCTATCGGCTGCAACCCAGAGAGCGGCGAGCCGCTGCTTGTTGAAGAAGATCCCTTCAAACCCGGAGAAACGGTGCAAGCAGTAGCCGCGTTCATGGCCCCCGCGCACACCTCCATCTTCACAAGCGCCTTCCAAAGTTCCGAAAGAGCCCCACTCCTACCTCTTTTTGCCTACACCGCCGTGGGATGGTACCAGGACCGTTTCTGGGTTACAGCCTTTCGCAGTGACCCCGACAAAAGACAGGACAGTGATCAGTACAAACAGACCACGGTTGAACAGAAAACCAGGAAGATGCTGAAGCAGCACAGAGACAACCGGCTGATCCAGCATCTGGGTAGATGCTGCCTTACCTATGGCTGTCCCGCTGCTCGCAACTATTTTCTCGGGCGCTGGGAGGCCCCGCTGCCCACCTCACCGTCCTGCAATGCCCGCTGCGTCGGCTGCATTTCCTTGCAGAAATCAGGGTGCTGCCCTTCCACCCAGGAACGGATTACCTTTGTACCGACCCCTAAGGAGATCAGCCAGATGGCGGTCGCCCATCTGAACCAGGCCCCCAGGCCCATTGTCAGTTTTGGGCAGGGCTGTGAAGGGGAACCCTTGCTCCAGGCCGAGGTAATCGAGAAGGCCATCCGCTTGATCAGAAAACAGACCAGGCGGGGTACCATTAATCTCAACTCCAACGCCAGCCTGCCGATATCCCTCTCCAGGCTCATTGAGGCCGGGCTTGACAGCCTGCGGGTGAGCCTCAACTCAGCGCAAGAGGTCTATTATACCAAGTACTACCGGCCCAACGGCTATACGTTTGCAGACGTACAGACCTCCATTCGTCTCATGAAAGAGGCTGGCCGCTTTGTCTCCCTCAACTATTTTATCCTCCCCGGCGTTACCGACTCACCCAGGGAATACGAGGCCCTCTGCAACCTTATCGCACTCTACCGGCCCGATTTTATCCAGTTGCGCAATCTCAATATGGATCCGGAATGGTATCTGCACACACTCGATTTTCCTCAGGATGAACCGGCGATGGGAATCCGCCTGTGGCTCGCCACCCTGCAGGAGCAGTTTCCGGCCCTGCAATTCGGCTACTTCAATCCCTTTCTCGAAAAAAGCACAGCCGAATCTGTCTCACAAGCGCAACACATCCCGGCGGCCAGAAGGTAGAACAGGCTTCGTCATCCTGAGTGAATCACAAAGCGTAGCACCAATTCAGATCTTTCTGAATTTTTCCGTTGAATTAATTCGAATCTGAGATAATATACTACATAGTAAAGCTTATCATTCTATTCATCATTTTATAAAAATACTTACAGGAAGCATTATGGACCATCTCCCCAACATGCGTTTGACCACCCAACGTCAGATTATCCTTGAAGAGCTCGCCAAAGTTACCTCGCACCCTACGGCAAATGAAGTCTATGATATGGTGCGCAAGCGTCTGCCACGAATCGGACTCGGCACCGTCTACAGGAACCTCGAACTCATGTCTGAGAGCGGCGTGATCCTCAAACTTGAGGTAGGGGGCACCCAGAAGCGATTTGATGCTACAATTTATCCTCATTACCACATCCGTTGCTCGGCCTGTGGAAAAGTTGATGACATTGATATCCCGGTGCAACTGCATATCAACGATGCGGCAGCGGCAGCCAGCTGCTACGAGATACTCGGGCACCACATCGAGTTCTCCGGTGTATGTCAGGACTGCCAAAAGAAAGGTAAGGATTCGGCAGTCAATTAGATTGAGAGCAGCAGTCTTGTCAGGGAACATAAAAGAGCCTGTACATATTCAACACGAAAAAAGGGGATTGTGCTTTCTACACAATCCCCTTTTTTCTATGACATATCGCCCTTTCAGATCAAGAAAAGAGCACCTTGCAAAAGCGTCTCTTGCCCACCTTGAGAAGGACCTCACCCCGGGCATGGACCTTGGCGGTTTGGTCTGTGATCTTTTCTCCATCAAGGGTGACGGCATTCTGCTGGATCATCCGCCGCCCATCCGAAGTGGAACTGACGAGCCCAGCCTCGACGAGCAGTTGAGGAATCCATATCTCGCCCGTTTCGGCAAGATGCACCTCGGGGATGAAATCCGGTAGACCTCCCTGCTGAAAGACTTTTTCAAAATTCTCTTCGGCCGTACGGGCTGCCCCAACTGAGTGAAACCGTGCCGTCAGTTCCCTGGCCAGCTGTTTTTTCACTTCCTTGGGATGAATCTCACCCTTCTGCATTCTCTCTTTCAGGGTAGCGACCTCCGAGCGGCTGAGGTCGCTCAACAGTTCATAATAGCGGAACATGAGTTCGTCGGAGACGGAAAGCACCTTGCCATAGATGCTGTCGGCAGACTCGGTAATACCGATATAGTTGCCGAGTGACTTACTCATCTTGTTAACCCCGTCGAGGCCTTCAAGCAAAGGTGTGGTCAGGACAATCTGCGGCTCCTGTCCTCTTGAACGCTGGAGGTCTCGGCCCATAAGGACGTTGAAGAGCTGATCCGTGCCGCCCAGCTCAACATCGGCCTGCATGGCCACAGAGTCATACCCTTGAATCAGTGGGTAGAGAAATTCATGGATCGAGATCGGCTTGCCGGTCTCAAAGCGGGTTTTGAAATCTTCGCGTTCAAACATCCGGGCCACAGTCAGTTCCGAGGCCAATCTGATCATATCATAGGAATCCAGCTTGCCCAACCAAGAGCTGTTGAACACCACCCTAGTCTTATCCGGATCGAGGATCTTGAAGACCTGCTCCTTATAGCTCTCGGCATTCAGGGCCACCTGTTCGGAGGTCAAGGCCTTTCTCGTCTCCGATTTACCGGTCGGATCACCGATCATACCAGTGAAATCACCGATCAGAAAATAGACATCGTGGCCCATGTCCTGAAAATGTTTGAGCTTCTGCAAGAGAACCGTATGGCCCAGATGAAGATCAGGGGCTGTCGGATCAAAACCGGCCTTCACTTTCAGAGGGACACCTGTCTCCTCTGATCTCTTTAGCTTTTTGATGAGTTCCTCGCGGGAGATACAATCCACAACCCCCCGTTCTATCAACGCTATCTGTTCATCTATGGAAGGCATAGTACGACCCATGTCCTGTCGTGGAGTTTAAATGGGGGGATTATCTTACCTTGCATACTCAACGGCCCGCGTCTCTCTGATCACCGTGACGCGGATCTGACCAGGATAGGTTAATTGTTTTTCAATGGACTTGGCAATATCCTGGCTCAGCAGAATGGCATCACTATCCTTGATTTTCTTGGAATCAACGATAATCCTCAGATCCCGACCAGCCTGGATGGCATAGGATTTTTCCACCCCATTAAATGAATTGGCAATCTTTTCCAGATCTTCGAGACGTTTGACATAACTCTGCAGCATCTCCTTTCTCGCACCAGGACGGGCACCGGAGAGGGCGTCCGCTGATTGAACCAGGATATCGATGACGCTCTGGGGAGGCAGATCTTCATGGTGGGCGCCGATGGCATAGACGACCTCCTCGGGTTCGCCATATTTCTTGGCCAAATCGCGACCGATAATCGCATGAGACCCCTCAACCTCGTGATCGACAGCCTTGCCGATATCATGCAGGAGACCGGCCCGTTTGGCCATTTTCACATCGACCCCGAGTTCAGCTGCCATGATCCCACAGAGAAACGCCACTTCCAAGGAATGCTGGAGGACGTTTTGGCCATAACTGGTCCGGAATTTCAAACGCCCAAGGATGTTGATCAATTCGACGTGCACACCGTGTGCGCCCACATCGAAGGTGGCCTGTTCACCCGCCTCCCGCATGGTGATCTCAAGCTCCTTGGTGACTTTGGCGACCACCTCTTCGATGCGGGCCGGATGAATCCGGCCATCACTGATCAATTGCAGCAGCGCCAGACGGGCGATCTCTCTGCGCACCGGATTGAAACCGGACAAAATCACCGCCTCCGGCGTATCATCAATGATGATATCGATGCCGGTTGCCGCCTCAATCGCTCGGATATTCCGGCCTTCTCTGCCGATAATCCGGCCCTTCATCTCATCGTTGGGCAGCGGTACCATGGAAACTGTCTTATCCGCTACATAGTCTCCGGCATAGCGGGAGATGGCCAGCGCCAGGATATTCTTGCCCTTCCTGTCCGCCTCCATCTTCATCTCATTTTCGATACGAGCAAGACGTTTTGCTGCGTCCATCCGAGCCTCACTCTCAAGAGATTCCATCAACATTTTTTTGGCATCTTCCTGGCTGATCCCGGCAATCCTGGCCATTTCATAGCGCTGCTTGCCGATCAGATGATCGACTTCCTTATGTTTTTCATCGATATCAGCCTCTTTCTGCTTCAACCGTTTTTCATTGACCAGAAGCTCAGCATGCTTGACGTCAAAGCTGTCCCACTCACTCTTCAGGGCCTCCCGTTTTTTATTGAGCTGACGCATCTCATCTTTCAGCTCATCTCTGTCGGTCTTGAGCTCTTTTTCCAAGGCCTGCTTTACCAGGTATGCCTCTTCTTTGCTCTGCAGCAGGGCTTCTTTTTTCAGCTGTTCGGCTTCGACAATGGCATTTTCAATAATCTGCTTGCTCTGGGCCTTGATATTGCTATGCTGTCCTTCAACAATGCGCTTTCTCAGGTAAAAACCAATAAGGAGTCCTGCACATACGCCAAGACAGATGAATACGACGGGATGATTGAGTATACCCATGGGAACACATTCCTCTACGTGGGAACGATCAACAGGACAAGGAAAGCGAGAAAAGGGGGAACAACCGATGAGGGAAATAACAAAGAGGGAGGATGAATATAGCTAGCAATCAAGGTCCAGTAACCTTAATTGCGGCTTTTAGGCTACTCCTGTCACAAGTCACCTCTGACTCAGAACGGGGAGCGCTGCGGGAACCATATCGAAGAAACGTTCTTTCGGCATCTCTTTTCCTTCAGCCTATCAAGACCAGAACTCACTCCCGCACAGCGGGTACAGTGAGACAGGTACCTTAGGAAAAACCGGTAAAATTAACGTCTCCTCTGTCGTACCAGCACAAACAACACTCTCGTGTACCGGTCGGCCTTGGAATCACAATGCAGGTTCAATACCTTGGACATCATGTTTGGCCACTGTAGAACCAGGCGCCGGACATCCAACATATCGTCTGTAGCCACGACTCTCTCCTCCCATCAAGGAGCATCCTGAAACAACCTCCAGGATGGTGCTTTCATATATCTCCTTCAAGTAGGTATATGAAATGATATTGTGAAAAAGCAACTCTGCTTCCCAATTTCGGTTAATTCTGCTTTTACTGCATCTTTGCTGTCAATCTTCTTTTTCCAGCCACCCGCGAACCAGTGAGGACCAACTGCCTCACAATAATTGTTCGGGAATACTGAATATATCAAAACAAGACGAGCATATCGCCCACCCTGACTGAAAAATTTCCCCACACTGCCGTGTCAACAGGACAGTTGAACCTAATAAATTAGGTGGGCAGCCTCATGATAACTTCAGGAAATTCGCGTACGATTTTCCTTGTAAAACCAGCGGAGGTACCCTTTTTAAGAGAGTTGGCTCAACACACACTGCAGATCACCAACAGCGCAGGGAAAAACCTTCCTTCCGTATCGCAGTGACACGGAAAACCATTAAATATTTCACACTACATCTCTGACCTCAAAATCAAAAGTCTGTCCGTACTTGAACAGTATAGCAGACTTTTCAACAAACAAAAACATTTTAAACAGACCCAGATTATTCATTTAAAAGTCGGAAACTTATCTGATCATTGAGTAATCCTATCCGCCGCTCGACATTTTCCTTGTAGCCGTCAAACTCCTGTTGCATCTTGACATACCTTGAAGCAATATTCAGGCACGCCAGTATCGCAACCTTGCTGACGGGAAGAGTCCCTTTTGAGCCACCGATATTCTCTTCAATGAGCGACTTCACCAGAGCGAAAACAGCATCCAGCTCAGCCTCTGATGCCCCGGTATAGAAGGAATATTCCTGGCCAAGAAGCTTGAATCGAACTAATCTTTCCGGATCGGACATCTGCCTTCCAGCCTCATCTGATTAGGAGGCGTTACAAAATAACCATTCCATTTCTGACCATTTCGAGACGACGGCCATGGATGGCCTACTGTCGCTCGCTCGATGGACGGATGAAGAGCGGACCGCTTCCTCAATGTTACGGTTATTTTTGAACGACGGTTTAGGATCTCAACTGCCTCATCCGCATCCTTCCCATCAGTCGTCTTCGGCGTCCCCTTTGCTGATTCCAGGCTCAAAGGAAAACAGGCTAGCCTGCATTCGTCCTTCACTGTTTTCCGCTGCCGTCTTCTGACCGGCAGAACCCGGATTGGTCCTCTCCCACTGCTCGATCTGCTCGATAATGCCGCCGACCCGATTGCTGATCTCGCTCCGCTCGGATTCCATAACAGCGAGACTGCCACGGAGATCTTCGATGATCCCGTCTTTATCAGTCACATCCTGAGAAAGTTTGGCATTGCCCTCCTTGAGCTCATTGTAGCGAGCCAACAGACTGCTCACAAAGCTCTCAAGACGTTCCAGTTCACTCGCCTGATTCATATTTTTTACTCCTTTGACTTTTTTTCTTGGTCTTAACATTGCACTGCCTGCTGACTATACCATGCACTTTATTCTCCGCAAGTTTTTACAGTGGCCGATTTGTTTTGGTCTGTCTTATAGCGGTCAAGAGGCGTAGGAAAAGTTCCAGCCCCGCTCTAGATACGAGTATAGTGCCAGGAAAGAGGTGTCGCGTTCTCGTAGGGCATGTATCCATGAAAAATCCTGGGATCGTCATCGAAAACCAGCGGTAGAAAATGCCTGTCTCCTTCCCACATCGGCAAGTTGTCAAGCTTCTCGATGTCCACCCAGAGCAGTTCCCCTTCCTCATTGCCAGCCCGAGGTATCCCCGTGAATGCCTCAATCCGGAATATGAAGCCAAACCAGTCCTCTCCATGGGGGCCGAAACCGGTCCAGTTGATCGTCCCTCGCAATACCGATTTTTCACAGATAATTCCTGCTTCTTCATAGAGTTCCCGGACAAGACAGCGATAGATATCCTCACCGGGCTCCATCTTTCCACCCAATCCGTTGTATTTTCCGAGGTGCTGGTCGTTCTTCCGCCGGTTCCTGTGGACGAGAAGGGTCTGCCTCCGATCGGGGGAGAGGATATAGCCAAGTGAGGCCAAAATGGGAGTGTACATTGCGCCTTCCTTCGTATCTTTGGTGTATCTTTCAATTTTTGCGGTATAAGATCTAAGTGAAAACTATTCCGATACGCCATCTGTTATGATATAAAAGCATATACGATTCTCTTTTCTTTGGTATAATTCGAATGAACAGATCCATGCCCGCCACTCGTTTTTGTCTCTCAGGTCGCACAAAAGCACTCGGCATCTTACTCGCCTGTCTTATTGTCGGTCTTCCCGGATCTGCTCTGTCGCGAGCTGACAGTTCAGCCTTCCCCCTCTACCCGGTCATCGAGAATAATGTCCACTTCTGGAAAGATATCTACACCAAATATTCACTTACTACCGCTGTAATTCACGACAAAAATGACCTCTCCGTCGTCTACGAGGTGGTCCGGATAGTCGATGAACACCTGCCGGGGGCGCAAAAAGTCAACAAAATGCTGCTTGACAGCAAGAAAAACCACTACGTTGCTATTCTGCAAAAACTCTCCCGGGCGGTCCCTGGCACTGCTGAAGAACGACGGATCGCCAGACTGTTTTCAGGCCAAGGCCGTACCGGAAAAATAGCCAGAGCAGCCGAATCCGTACGGGTGCAGACCGGTCAGAAGGAACGTTTTCGCGAGGGCGTTATCCGCTCCGGGGCCTATCTTCCGGCCATCAAAAGGGTCTTCCGTTTCCACAACCTCCCCGAAGAACTCGCCTATCTGCCCCATGTCGAGTCGTCATTCAACACGAAGGCCTACAGCAAACTGGGGGCTTCGGGGATATGGCAGTTTACCTACAGCACCGGTAAGCAGTATCTTCGTATAGATGCCGCCGTCGACGAGCGGGGTGATCCCATCCGCGCGGCACATGCAGCAGCAGAATACTTGAAAAACAGCTACAAACTTCTCGGCAGCTGGCCCCTGGCTCTGACCTCCTATAACTACGGAACAAGTGGCATGATACGGGCACTGAGAGATAAAGGCTCCTACGAACGGATTTTCAGTGAGTACAGTCAGGGGCATTTCAAATTCGCCTCACGGAATTTTTACTCCGAGTTCGTTGCTGCCCTCGAAGCAGCCAAGGAATTTGAGAGCAATCCCGCATTCAGGATCGACCGACCGGAACCAACCCGTGTCATCACCCTCAAAGGCAACGCCTCTATCAGGGAGATCACGAAACGCTTCGGAGCCTCTGCAGAGACCCTGCGACGCCTCAACCCCGCCCTCAGGTCTTCTGTTTTCAGCGGTCAGAAACAGATTCCCCGGGGTTATGCCCTGCACCTGCCGTCCACTGAGAAGAGAACTGAGCCTGAGCCGCTCATCGCCGCTACCCAGGGCGCTACCGGAAAAGCCGGAAAAAGCTCCGTTCATAAGGTCAAAAAAGGCGAGACGATAAGCAGCCTCGCCCGCCGATACCACATCTCCCCAAAGGCCCTGATTGCGGCCAATGACCTGCAAAGCGGGGTCATCCGTATCGGCCAGTCCCTGCGCATTCCATCCACAGCTTCGGCTGTCGCCTCCATCTCCAGGAAATCACAGGTTCCAGACCAGGAAAGGAACAGCACAGCAGCCTATACCCCCCAGCAGGCCGGCGACAGGTATAGCGTATTCCAGACCGTCGTGCGTAACGGCAAGCGCTTCGGAAAGATACAGATTCAACCAGGCGAATCCTTACAGCTGCTTGCCAAATGGGCGGCTCTTGCCCCGGCAACTCTGCGGCGGCTGAACAGCATGGGCAAAACCGAGCCGGTGCACCCGGGCCGGAAGCTGGTCCTGGTCTTTGATAAGGTTGCTCTCGGGGAGTTCCAGAAAAGGCGCCTGTCTTATCATCAGAGAACAGAGCGTGAATATTTTACCGCGTATTCCGTTATCGGCTTAAAAAAATACGTCGTCTCCGCCGAGGACACGATCTGGGAGATCTGCCACAGCAATTTTGCCATCCCCATCTGGCTCCTGCAAAAATACAACGCCTCAAAAGATCTCACCCAACTGCGGTCCTCCATGGAACTGGTCATCCCGATCGTCAAGGCGATTTGAGACCACCTCTTCCCGACTGAGAGACACCACTTAACAAAAAAGCCACGAAAAGGGATAGCATGGACATCTCACAGACAATCGCAGAATTAAAAAGAAGGTCGGGCTTCCAGGACAATGTCGGTATGATCCTGGTACACAATGGGGTCGTTCGTAACTGGTCGAGACACGACAGGGCTGTCGTGACCGCCCTCGAGGTCACCCCAGACTTGCAGAAAATTGCAGACCTGCGCAGTGAATTTCTCAGGCGTGCAGGCATCTTTGAAATCATCGTCGAGGCCAGGGCCGGCACCCTCGTGCCCGGCGATGATCTTCTCTTCATCATTGTTGCAGGGGATATCCGCGAAAATATCAAACCGGTCCTGGCTGAGCTGCTTGATCGAGTCAAGAGTGAAGCGATCACCAAGAGAGAAATCCATTCCAGCTGATGCCATCCCCCCCAGGAGCACCATGACCACCGCAAAGAAAATCATCAACAAGTTCAGCGATATTCAGACACTTCCCCATGTTGTGACGAAATTATCGAAGCTCATCGCCGACAGCAATTCCACCATCAAGGAATTTGAAGATGTCATCAAGATGGACCCCGTTCTGGTCGCCCGTCTCCTGCGCCTGGTCAACAGCCCCTTTTACGGCCTGGCCCAGAAAGTTGATTCGATAGGCCGGGCCGTGGCCTTTATCGGCATGAAAAACCTGCACAACATGGCCATTACCGACGCCCTGAAAAACATCTTCAAAGAGCGGGATGAGGCCCGCCTCTTCTCCCGCAAACGCCTCTGGATGCACTGCGCCGCCGTCAGCATCTGCAGCAAGATGGTAGCCGAGAGGATCTTCGGCATCAACGGTGAGGATGTTTATCTATGCGGCATACTGCATGATTTCGGCATTATCGTCGAGGAACAGGTCAAAAGAGAGGAGTTCATGAAGCTCTGCACCGATTGCCACTCCACCAGTTCGATGGTTGAACAGGAACGGCTATTCCTCGGCACCGATCACTGTGAAATCGGCTACCTCTTGACCCTGGAGTGGGCCATGCCCGTGGCCATCCAGGAGGCGATACGCGATCACCACACCCTCTTCGACACGATCAAGCCCGAGAGCATCACCGGGATTATTCAGATCTCCGAGTACTTGACCGGCCTGCTCAAGCACACGACCCTTCCCGACATGGAGGTGCAGGTCTCCCCGCCGCTCATCGAACATATCCGTGAAAACTGGGATGAATACTCGGTCCTGATGGACGATCTGCCCGAAGAGATGGCCAAGGCTCAGGATATCTATGGCACGGAGGAGAGAAAATGATGAGCGATCCGGGGGGGCTCTTCAGCAGGGCGGAAACCCTGGCAAGTGACACCACAGAGCTATTAACTTTTCTGCAGAAGGCCCTGCCGTCCCTCTTTACAGCGGCAATAGCGAAAGATGCCGCAACAGTACCACCCGCTGTTTCCGCGGTCTTTCCTCAGGAGGTTGTCGATGAATGTGTCACAACCATGATCCTGCCTGCAGAACCGCTCCAGCCTCAAACGCTCTCTGTCACCGGCTATTTTGCCGTGGCCGTGCCGGTACTTGAACTTTTTCTGCTTTTTGGCCGCAAAGACCAGGGCTCAAGGCGACAGGATCTCTCCAGCCTGATCATCCTGGCGCTTGAACTGTTCTTTAGCCGCAAGGAACAGCAGAAAATCATCAAGAAACTGACGATCCAGAAGAAACAGTTTGATCGGAAATTCCTGGTCCTTGAGACCAAGTACCAGGAAATGCTGGAGGAGACCCAACGGAGTTATAAAATCATCCAGGAACAGCAGGAGAATTACTCCAAGACCCTCCAGTCCGAGATTAAAACCCAGACCAGGGAACTGCGCAAATCAAAACTGGCAGCCGAGGCTGCAAGCGTTGCCAAGAGCCAGTTTCTGGCGGCAATGAGTCACGAAATCCGCACGCCGATGAACGGCGTCATCGGCTTTACCGATATGCTCCTGACAACGAATCTTGACGAAGAACAGCTCGACAGTGCCATGACCATCAAGCGTAGCGGCGAGGCCCTGCTTGCCCTGATCAACGACATCCTCGATTTCTCCAAGGTCGAGGCGGGCCAGATGGCCCTTGAATATATTGATTTCGATCCCGAAATTACCGCCCACGACGTCTGCGAACTCATCAGGCCGCGGGTGGCCGGCAAACCTATTGAAGTCCTCTGCCGGATAGGCAACACTCTGCCGGCAACGATCAAAGGTGATCCCGGTCGATTCCGCCAGGTTCTCGTCAATCTCTTAGGGAATGCCGCAAAATTTACCGAAAAAGGCGAGTTGGAGCTGGCAATCGAGGTGGCTGAAGAGTTGGACGAAAGCATCACCCTGCACTGCAAGATACGTGATACGGGCATCGGTCTGGCCGAATCGAAATTCGAGTCAATCTTTGAAGTTTTCAAGCAGGCCGACGGCTCGACAACACGGAAATACGGCGGTACCGGTCTGGGTCTTTCCATATCCCGCAGGATTGCCGGGCTCATGCACGGCAAGGTCTGGGTCGAAAGCACCGTCGGGGTCGGCACGACCTTCCATTTCACAACAGTCATGCAAAAGGCCGAACAACCGCAGGTCGGCGAAAAGCCTCTGGCAAATCTCCATGGGATGAGGGTTCTTGTCGTCGACGACAACCAAGTGAACAATGAGATTCTCGGCAATATCCTGGAAACAAACGGCATGTCCGTGACCACCCTGCTCGATGGCACAGGTGCCGTCGATACTCTCAAAGAGGCCGAAAAACAGGGTCGGCCCTACGGCCTGGCCATCCTTGACCTGCAGTTGCCTTTTATCTCCGGTTTTGACCTGGCGACCCATATCCGTAAATCAGACCTCGCCAACCCGACTATCCCCCTGCTCGCCTACACCTCTTCGGCCGAAAAGATTGCCGCCCGCTGCAAAGACGTTGGTTTTTCCGCCTTCTTGACCAAACCTGCCCGCCGCAACATCCTGCTCAGGACGCTGTCAAAGATGCTCGGCAATCAGGCGATCAGCGACCAGCCCGATGTCGAGACAAAACTCGTCACTCAGTACTCGGTCCGAGAAGACATCAAGCATTCCGTCCGTCTACTCCTGGCCGAGGACAATCTGGTCAACCAGAAGCTCGCCGTCATGATCCTGCAAAAAGCGGGATACACTGTGCAGGTCGTCAGTAATGGCCGTGAGGCTGTCGAAGCCTACACCAGCGACCCTGAGAAATTCGATACCATCCTTATGGACGTCCAGATGCCGGAGATGGACGGTCTCGAAGCAACCCGCCAGATCCGCAAAAAAGGCTTCGCGGAGATCCCAATCATCGCCATGACTGCCAACGCCATGATAGGCGACCGGGAGATCTGCCTGGAAGCCGGCATGAACGACTACATCACCAAGCCGATAAAGAGGGAAATCGTCTTCGCCATTCTTGAGAATTGGCTGTCTAACCGGAACTGAGGCTGGAAGAAAACCTCATGCAAACATCTCCTCATCGCAGCTTTAACTCACCCTTCCTCAACTGGCTGGACAGCGACCGGTCGGACCGCAGGTTCCCCATGGCCTGGCTCCATCTCTCCCTCCGCACCGTGATGATCACCCTGCAGGAGTTCAGAAAAAATGATCTCTCCCTGCGTTCCGCGGCCCTGACCTTTACCATCCTGCTCGCCCTCGTGCCCGTCCTGGCCATGAGTGCTGCGGTTCTCAAGGGACTTGGCGGAGACAACCATCTCAAACAGGCGGCCTACAGTTATATTGCCACCCTGGAAGAACAGGCGGCGCCGGCAAGTGGAACCAGAATAGAACCCATCACAGTCGCTGTCTCCATCGCCGGACACCTGCGGGCGGCGACCGAGAGGATCTTCGATTACGTCGACAAGACAAATTTCGCAACACTCGGCAGTCTCGGTATCCTCGGCCTTTTCCTCAGTGTCATGCTGGTGCTGAACGATATAGAAGCCGCGATGAACGTCATCTGGCATGTCCCTGACGCTCGTTCCTTTTTGCGAAAAATATCAGACTATCTCACCCTGCTGGTGCTGATGCCTCTGTCCATCAATATCGGTTTTGTCGCCAGCGCCTTTCTCACAAATCCGACGCTCTTTGCCAAACTGGAGAATCTTATCCCGCTCTTCTGGCTGCAGACTCTTGTTTTGAAACTGATCCCGGTGTTTTTTATCGCCCTGACCCTCTACGTCATCTATCTCTTTTTTCCCAACACCAGGGTCCGCTCCCGGCCCGCCATGGCCGGGGCCCTGCTTGCCGCTTCTTTCTGGTTTGGCTTACAGAACGTCTATATCTCTCTGCAGATCGGAGTGTCCAAGTATAATGCGATCTATGGTTCCTTTGCCACCCTGCCGCTCTTTCTGATCTGGATCTATTTCATCTGGATCTTCATTCTCATCGGGGCGCAGTTCGCCTATGCCTGCCAGAACCTGAACAGTTACAGGCTCATCCCGGTCCCCGGCACACCTGCCCAGAAACTGGCGGGGGCCTTTACCATCATGGCCGAGGTCTACAAGGGCTTTGAACAGCAGAATCCTCCCACCCTGACGATGATCGAGACTTCCCTTGCCGATCTCGCCCCCCAGTTGATCACGGAGACAATCTCGCACCTGACGGCGGCCGGACTGCTCCATATTTCAGGCTCCACGGGCCAGCTCCTGCCGGCAACACCGGCTGAGAACATTACCCCGGCCCGACTTATCGGCATCATCCTGCAGGAAGAGGCCACCACCCACAGGCCCTTGCCAGAGTCTCCCGGCAGCCGGACAGAGGGGAAATTCCCTCCTCCGGCCGGACAATAAGGAAAATCGCTGCCGGAGCCCCGCCCGCTGTGACTTGCAGAAAAAAAAAGGTAGGGAGCATGGGTTCCCTGCCCCCATTCTCCCTACCCCGAATCAGCTCTGAAGTCCATCCACTATCGACGGCCTTCAACGTCAAGATATCCTTTGCAGTAAAGGTCGCGGTTACCCTCGCCGCCCCGTCAGGCTGATGCGAAACTCCGAACCCAGCCCTTCCTGACTCTGTACCTCGATCTTGCCGCCATGGGCCTGGACGATATGTTTGACAATCGCCAACCCCAGCCCGGTACCGCCAACGGCCCTGCTCCGGGCCCGGTCACTGCGATAGAACCGCTCGAAGAGCCGGGGCAGATGCTCCTGAGCGATACCGCAGCCGGTATCCCGGACCGATATGACCACCTTCCCGGCGGTCGGATCTCCGACCGTATCGGCCCGGAGTATAATCGCATCCCCCTGGTGACTGTACTTAATCGCATTCACCAGCAGATTGACCACGGCCTGCTCAAGGAGGGTGTCGTTCATCGCCACAAGGAGATTTTCCGGACAGTCAAGGACGATCTGTACGGTCCCCTTGTCGGCCTCGACCTGGCAGGTCTGGACCGCCGCCACAAGGACCGGATAGAGGGCTCCGTCCTGCACGTCTATTTCCCCCTCCCGCGATTCCTGCTCAATGCGTGAAAGGGCAAGGAGATCATCAATAATCGCGTTGAGACGATCAGATTGACGCAGAACGATCTGCAGGAACTTGACGGAATCCTCCCGGTTATCGAGGGCCCCATCCAGCAGGGTTTCGACATAGCCCCTGATCGAGGTGATCGGTGTACGCAGCTCATGGGAAACATTGGCGACGAAATCCCGCCGGATAGTCTCTAGGCGCCGCAGTTTGGTCACATCGTTCATGACCACCAGAGCCCCGACACTCCGGGATTTCCCGTCAAAGAGGGTGACCACATGGGTCTGCAGCAGTTTTTCGCCCTCCCGATCCTGCAGGACGATCTCTTCCTCCAGCGATTCTCCGGTGCTCAAGACCTTACTGATCTGCTTCTGCAGATCAAGATTGCGGACAACCGCCTGGACATATTTGCCCCGGGCCTCACGCCGATCGACTTCCAGGAGGCGGGCAGCAGCTTTGTTGATACTGATAATCCGCTCTTCAAGGTCGATGGCGATGACCGACTCGACCATGCTGGAGAAAACCGTATCGAGCTGATTCCTGTGGGTCTCAATGGCCTTGATTTTCTCATCGAGCAATTCCGCCATCCTGTCCATGGCAGAGGCCAGAGTCGTGACCTCAAGGGATGCGGATTTGCGCTGGTGAGATAGCATTTTCTGACTGAAATCCCCTCGGGCAAAGGCCTCCGCTCCTTTCTTCATCTCTTCCAGGGGCCGGCTGATATTTCTCGAAATGAGCAGTATCACTATGGCGGCAAACAGGATCACCACGATTGAACCCAGGGCTATGCGCAGTTGAATGCCTTTCAGGGTGTGATCGATGGCGGTAACCGGGACCGCCATCCGCAGAACGGCCACTACCTGGGTGGAATCAGCTGCAGTTCCCGACTGATTTTCGCCGGCCACCGGGATCGCTACGTAGAGCATCGATTCATTCAAGGTCCTGCTGAAACGCAGGGATTGCCCATTTTTCCCGGAAATGGCCTGGGCGATCTCCGGTCTCGCCAGATGGTTTTCCATGATATCCGGTTTCTCGTCGGAGTCGGCCAGTACCTTGCCGGTCCGGTCTACCACGGTGATCCTGGTCGCCGATTCCCGGCCCACCCGGACACAGAAGCTGCGCAACTCTAAAAAACCGGGCTGGCTCAACAGCTTTTCCACCCGCGTCTTGATGAGATGGGCCCGAGCGGTGAGATCGTTTGCCGACTCACCCAGATAAAACTCATGGAGAGAGGTTGAGGCATACCAGGTGACAGCGACAATGGCCACGAGGATGGTCACCAAATTCGCGGGAAAAATCTGCCATACAAGTCTTTTCTCCAGCATGATGTCCTTACTCGTTCCCATTCCAGGTTGATTTGAACCGGTAGCCAATGCCCCGCACCGTCTCTATCGCCTCGCCGGCCTCACCTAGTTTTTTGCGGAGGCCGAAAATCTGGACATCCATGGCGCGTGGAGTGACCAGAAATTCATAGCCCCGTACTGAATCGATGATCTGCTGCCGGGTGAATACCCAGCCCGGCTTGCCGGCCAAAAGCGACAGGATACCGAATTCCGTCATGGTCAGATGCAGCTGCTCTCCGCTCAGACGGACCTCATGCCGACCCTTATCGATCTCCAACCCGGCAATTGTTATCACAAGTTTTCGCGATTCCCCCGTATCACCTTCCGGATCATGACTGCGCCTCACCACCGCCTTAACCCGAGCTATCAGGACTTTGGGGCTGAAGGGTTTGGTGATGTAGTCATCGGCACCATATTCGAGGCCGGTCACCACGTCCTCCTCTTCTCCCTTGGCCGTGAGCATGATGATCGGGACGGTACTGTAGCGTTTCAACTCGTCTTTTTTTACCAGGGCGCAGAGCTCGGTGCCGCTCATTCCCGGCAGCATGAGATCAAGGAGAATACAATCTATTTCCTCCCGCCTCAGACATTCCAGGGCTTCTTCCGCCGTATCGGCGCAGGTGACATGAAAACCTGCCTTGATCAGGTTGTAGCTGACCAACTGCTGTATATCCACCTCATCTTCAACGATGAGAACATGTAGTTTTGCCATAAGTATCTCTTTCCCATTGTCTGCTGCTGATTATAGCCGGACAAAATCCTGTGGTCTCTCCGGGCACGCCTCTTTCTTATTGTCGGAATCAGCACAATCTTTTCTTCGAGTGGCTACAAGGTGCTGCATTTTCAGTACAGCCGCAAGTCCTTTTCCGCGACCTAATCCAATCCTAATACACTCCTAACGGCTAAAAAACATCGGACCTTTATCTTCTCTCCACAGCGTTGCAGAATATTCGTCCCGCCTCCACCGGCATTATTTTTTTATATGGGAAAACATATATATGGAACCACATTACACCTTTCATCATGAACTGGTCAAACTCAACAAGAAGATCCTCAAGTTGAGCGCCATGGTAGAAGATCGGGTCCGCAGGGCGACAGCGGTTATCCAATCGCGTGATAAGGAGGTCATCCAGTCGCTCATCCTGTCGGATTATGAGATTGATGAGATGGAGATGGAGATAGAAGAGGACTGTCTGAAGATCCTGGCCCTGCATCAACCAGTGGCCGGAGATCTGCGCTTTCTCATAGCCGTAATCAAGATCAACAACGAGATCGAACGGATTGCCGATATCGCCGTCAACATCGCCATGCGGGTGCAGGCCATTGCCAACAGCAAGCACTCTGTGCCCACCACCATCGATTTCCGGCCAATGTCGGAAAAGGTCATCATCATGCTCAAAATGAGCCTTGATGCCCTGGTCAACCGCGATGCCGTCATTGCCAGACGCATCTTCCTCATTGATGACGACGTGGATGCCTTCCGCAATACCGTCTATGAGAAGGTCAAGGATCTGATCCGGAAATATCCCGAACATCCGGGTTCACTCATCAACACCTACCTGTTGGCCAGACATCTGGAGCGGATTGGTGATCGGGCAACCAATATCGCCGAAGAAGTCATCTACCTGGTCGAGGGAGCCATAGTTCGCTGCCCCTGATTCATTTTCATGAACATCAGAATTGAAATTGCGCCAAATCCACGAGTGTTGAGCTGATAACAATGGTCTACTCCTACCTCCCTTTCGTCATCCTGCTGCTCGGTTGCTGTGCCTATTTCATCGGCACAGCCAAAGCGGTTGCCGTGTCGGGCCCCTCGGGCGGTATCCGCAGCCTGCATTCCCTGCCCAGTCACTATGGCGCGCTGACCGCCCTCTGCTGTGTCCTGCCGGCCCTCCTCGTGTATGCCCTGTGGCAGATCGTTGAACCTGTGGTTCTCACCTCGATGATCAAAAAGGGCCTGCCGGCGGCAATGCTCCAGTTATCGGCAAACGAATTCAGCCTTGTGCTCAACGATATCAGAAATGCTGTCGCCGGCAATAGCCTCTCAGGGACGGGTGAGGCGACGATCCTGGCCGCGGCCCAGCACTATATGGCACTGCAGGCCACTGCCGGCAAGATTGTCTCTGCCGCGATCCTCGTCATGATGATCACTGCGGTAGTCATCATGTATGGCCGGATCGACATCGGCCTGCGCGCCCGAAATATCGTAGAGGGGCTGATCCGGATTTTCATTATTGCCTGTTCTGCCGTGGCAATATTCACCACCATCGGCATTGTCCTGTCCGTGCTCTTTGAGGCCATCCGCTTTTTTAAAATCATTCCCCTGCAGGATTTTCTCCTGGGCCTCGACTGGAGCCCGCAGACCGCAATCCGTGCCGACCAGGTCGGCTCATCCGGGGCCTTCGGCGCCGTACCGATCTTTGCCGGTACGATACTCATCGCCCTCATTGCTATGGTCGTGGCAATCCCCATTGGTTTGCTCTCGGCGATCTATCTTTCGGAATACGCCAATCCGCGCTTTCGGGCAGTCGCCAAGCCTCTTCTGGAAATCCTGGCCGGCATACCGACGGTTGTCTATGGCTTTTTCGCCGCCCTGACCGTGGCGCCTTTCATCCGGGATCTCGGCATGTCTCTCCATCTGAACGTATCCTCAGAAAGTGCCCTGGCGGCCGGCCTGGTCATGGGTATCATGATCATCCCCTTTGTCTCCTCGCTCTCAGAAGATGTCCTGCACGCGGTGCCGCAATCCCTCCGGGACGGCTCACTGGCACTCGGGGCCACCCAGTATGAAACCGTGAAAAATGTGGTCGTGCCGGCAGCCCTGCCCGGTATTGTCGGAGGTATCCTCCTCGCCGTATCGCGGGCCATCGGTGAGACCATGATCGTCGTCATGGCGGCAGGTCTCTCCGCCAACCTGACCTTCAATCCCCTGGAGGCAGTCACCACCGTCACCGTCCAGATCGTCACCCTGCTGGTCGGCGATCAGGAGTTTGACAGTCCCAAGACGCTTGCCGCCTTCGCCCTGGGACTCATTCTCTTCTTCTTCACCCTTTGCCTGAATATCATAGCCATCAGGGTTGTCCAGAAATACCGGGAACAATATGAATAATAGCGAAAAGTTACAGACAGAAATGACAACAGATGCCAGACAGCCTATGAAACCGTTCAGCGTTCATATGAACAAGGATCTGCAGCGGCGCTACAGGGCGGAAAAACGTTTCCAGCGCCTCGGAATAGCGGCGATCGTCATCGCGCTGTCGTTCCTTGCTTTCCTGTTTGCCTCAATCATCGGCAATGGCTATACGGCATTCAGACAGACCTTTATTGAACTGGATGTGCATTTCAGCGGAGATCTCTTCAAGGACGAGAATCTCGCTGCCGCTGATTATCCGGGGATCATCAAAGAATCGCTGCGCCGCGCATTCCCGGAGGTCAAAGAGCGCAGCGCCTTGAAGAGCCTGTACAAGGTCGTCAGTCCCGGAGCGGCTTTTACCCTGCAGGATATGATCAAAGAAGATCCCCGCCTGATCGGCACCCGTCAGAAGGTCTGGGTCCTGGCCAATGACGACGTTGACATGCTGATCAAAGGTCAGATGAAAGCAACCGAGGCTGAAGGTAACCGCCGTATCAAAGACGACCAGCTCGGCTGGATAGACCAACTGCAGAAGGCCAAAAAACTCGAGACACGGTTCAACAGCACCTTTTTCACCTCCGGAGATTCACGGGAACCGGAGCTGGCAGGAATCCTGGGGGCCGTGAAAGGTTCTTTCTATTCCCTGCTCATTACCCTCGCTCTGTCCTTTCCGATAGGAGTCGCCGCTGCCGTCTATCTGGAGGAATTCGCCCCTAAAAATTTCTGGACCGATATCATCGAGGTGAACATCAACAACCTGGCAGCCGTCCCCTCGATCATCTTCGGCCTGCTTGGCCTGGCCATCTTCATCAACTTCTGGGGTCTGCCCCGCTCGACCCCGGTGGTCGGCGGTCTGGTTCTCACCCTGATGACTCTGCCGGTCATTATCATTGCCGGCAGGGCCTCGCTCAAATCGGTCCCACCTTCCATCCGGGAGGCGGCGTTGGGCATCGGCGCCTCAAAGATGCAGATGGTCACTCATCATGTCCTGCCGCTGGCCATGCCCGGCATGTTGACCGGGGCGATCATCGGTATGGCCAGGGCCCTTGGTGATACCGCGCCTCTTCTGATGATCGGCATGGTCGCCTTTATTGTCGACATTCCCAGCGGTTTCACTGATTCTGCCACCGCCCTGCCGGTACAGATCTATCTTTGGGCCGACAGCTCGGAGAGGGCCTTCACCGAAAAAACTTCGGCGGCAATTATTGTGCTTTTAGCCTTTCTTATCTGCATGAATGCGGCAGCCGTTATCATGCGCAAAAAATTTGAAACCAAGTGGTAGGAGTCAATCAGCCAACAAAAACCGTAGTACAACAAAGTAACAGCAAAAAAACTTCAAGGAGAACACAATGAACGTAAAGAGTCTTTTTCTGGCAAGCGCCCTGACCATGACCCTGATAAGCACCGGCACCGCTATGGCCGCCCGTGACTCTATCTCCATCGTCGGTTCATCGACCGTCTACCCTTTTTCCACCGCGGTAGCCGAGCAGTTCGGCAAGACCGGCAATTTCAAGACCCCGAAGATTGAATCCACCGGCACAGGTGGCGGTTTCAAACTGTTCTGCGGCGGCGTAGGTGTCAATTTCCCTGATATCTCTAACGCCTCCAGGGCAATCAAGGATTCCGAAAAAGAGTCCTGCGCCGCCAATGGCGTCAAGGATATCGTCGAGGTGAAGATCGGCTATGATGGAATCGCACTGGCCAACGCCAAGACCGCTGCCCCGATGAAATTGACCCGCAAGGAAATCTACCTTGCTCTGGCCAAAGAGGTTCCCGATGCCGCCAATGCCGGAAAAATGATCGCCAATCCCTATAAAACCTGGAAAGATATCAATCCTGAACTGCCGGATGCCGCCATCGAGGTCCTCGGTCCCCCCCCGACTTCCGGCACCCGCGACGCCTTCGTGGAAATGGTCATGGTCGCAGGAGCGGAAGAGTTTGATTTTATCAAGGCCATGAGCAAATCAGATAAAAAGATGTTCAAAGCAGTCACTGAAACCGTGCGTGAAGACGGTGCCTACATTGAAGCCGGCGAAAACGACAACCTGATCGTGCAGAAACTGCAGGCCAATCCAAAGGCCTTCGGTATCTTCGGTTTTTCCTTCCTCGATCAGAATGCCGATGTCGTGCAGGGTTCCATTATCGAGGGTGAGGCCCCTACCTTCGAGGCAATCTCCGCCGGCAAGTATGTGGTTTCCCGCCCGCTCTTTTTCTATGTGAAAAAGGCCCATATCGATGTTATTCCCGGCATCAAGGAATTCACTGCTGAATTCACCAGTGAAAAGGCCTGGGGCACTGAAGGTTACCTGGCCGACAAGGGCATGATCCCGATGCCCGATACTGAAAGAAAACAGGTTGCCGATAATGTGGCAAAACTGAAAACCATGTAATACAGTCCGCGAAAGTTCGTCTTTGCTGACGACACGGTCGCGGTGTTCGATGAGTGTGATCAGCAGATCGAAGGCGCGGGCACCGACGCTGGCTGGCTGGCCATCGACCAGCAGTTGTCGTTCGGCTGGCCGGACCTCAATCTGGCCGAAGTTGTAGCACTGTTGCAAATGCACTCCCTGCGCGAATGAGTGAAGCGGACGCCGAATTTTAACCCTGATGCGCTGTTTCAGAACTTTTAAGGTTCGCTTAAGTACGGCGATGCGCCTTCGGGCAGACAGTGCACCCATCACTCACTGGCAGGCCA